>JBFFFX010000066.1:0-9856 GCA_041557775.1 Acidimicrobiia bacterium
GCGGTCGGTGGGCGAGTCCGCCACGTGCGCCGGGAATCGCACCGGATCGTTGCACGCCTCGTCGACCTCGGCCCAGCGCGTGACCATCCAGACGTCCAGGCTTCGCACGTAGGCCACCGGGGCGTGCTCCCGCAGCGCGGCGTAGAACGGGTATGGATCGCGCTCCAGGTCGGCGACGGAGATGTTGGCCGGGTCGATCACATCCTCACCTCGAGGCGATCGCCGACGACCCTGACCGGGAACGTCCGGATCGGGACGCGGGCAGGAGGGCGGAGCACCTCGCCGCTCCGGATGTCGAACTCGGATCCGTGGCAATCGCAGATGGCGATCGACCCGGCGATCTCGCCATCGGTCGTGAACGCACAGCCCGCATGGCTGCACCGGTCTTCGATCGCCCACCACCCATCTTCGGAACGGATCAGCACCATGGGCACGCCGCCGGCCACCACCGGAGTGCACGAGCCCGCGGCATCGCCGGGGCGCAGGTCCGTGTCGTACCAGGTCACGGGTCGATGATGCCACGGGAATCCGCAGCTCCGGCAACCTGCGACACTTGCGGGTCGTTGCACACCGGAGCGGATGGAGCACTACGTGGAACGCGGCCTGTGGCTTGGCCTGGGTGCCTACCTGCTGTGGGGCCTGTCTCCGGTCTTCTGGAACCTGGTCGCAGGCGTGTCTGCGGTAGAGGTGCTGGCTCACCGGGTCGTATGGGCGGTTCCGATCATGCTGTTGCTCGTCGCCGCCCAGCGGGGCTGGCGGGAGCTGCGGGAGACCTACGCCGTGCGGCGCACGGTGCTGCTGGCCGTCGCCGGTGGCGTGCTCATCGTCACGAACTGGGGCGTGTACCTGTGGGCCGTTCTCAACGAGCGGATCCTCGAGGCCAGCCTCGGCTACTTCATCAACCCGCTGGTGTCCGTGGCGTTGGGTGTGATCGTGCTGCGTGAGCACATGCGACCTGCCCAGCGGACGGCCGTCGCCATCGCCGGTGGTGGCGTGCTTGCGATGACGGTGATGCTCGGTGCGCTGCCGTGGGTCTCGCTGCTGCTTGCGGGGAGCTTCGGTCTCTACGGTCTGCTCAAGAAGCTGGAGGGGTCGGCCCCGGCGCTGCTCGGTCTGCTGGGCGAGGTGACGCTGCTGGCGATCCCCGGGCTGGCGTATGTACTGGTGCTGACGGCGTCCGGCGACGGGAACTTCGCCAGAAGCCTGCCCGCCGCAGGGTGGTTCGTGGCGACGGGCTTCGCCACGGTGGTCCCGTTGTGGATGTTCGGAGCGGGCGTCAAGCGGATCCCGCTCTCGACGATGGGGCTTCTCCAGTACGTCGCTCCCACGCTGCAGCTCGTGGTCGGTGTGCTGATCTACGGCGAGGACCTCGTCGCGGCGCAGGTCGTGGGCTTCGTCATCGTGTGGCTAGCCCTCGCCGTGTTCGCCCGGGACCAGTTCGTCGCCACCCGCCGCTTCGGTGTAGCGGCGGCCTGAGGCGGCGCCGGCCGCGGTCGCTCACGCCGCGAAGGGAACCGAAGTCGGCACGCAGATCTCGCAGTGCGGGTCTGGGCAGGCGGCCACTTCGATCGTGGTGATGCCTGCATCCGTGAGGTTCCGCAGCGCCTGATCGAGGGCGTGTTCGGTCGCCGTCCCATTCGTCTCGTTCTTCCTGTTCGTCATCATGGGCACAACGTATCCGAGAGGTATGACAGAAACCGGCGCGCCTCGCCTGTATCCCGCCGGATCCGCGCCACGAGAGAATCCGGCCATACTTAGTCCCATGGACGCCCGCATCTTGCTCGTGGAGGACGACCCCTCGATTCGGGAGATCACCAAACTCGGCCTCCAGGCCGCCGGTCTGAGTGTCGACACGGCAGCAGACGGGGAGGAGGGTCTGGTGCGATTTCGACACGATCGTCCCGACCTCGTCGTCCTCGACGTGATGCTGCCGAAACGGGACGGCTTCGAGGTATGCCGGGCCATTCGCGCCGAGTCGGCGACTCCGGTGGTCATGCTGACTGCCCGGACCGACACCATCGACGTCGTCGTCGGGCTGGAATCCGGCGCCGACGACTATGTGACAAAGCCCTTCGAGATGCCCGAGTTGGTGGCGCGAATCCGCGCCGCCCTCCGAAGGGCGCGGCACGACGAGCCGAGCGAGACGCTGTCCCTGGGTGACGTCGCCATCGACGTGCTCGGCCACGTCGCGACCCGAGACGGCGACGAGCTTCGCCTCACCCCGACCGAGTTCCGTCTGCTCGTCGAGCTGGCCCGCCGTCCGGGTCAGGTGTTCACCCGAGAGATCCTTCTCGAACTGGTCTGGGGCTACGACTACCTCGGCGATTCCCGTCTCGTCGACGTCGCAGTCCAGCGGCTCCGGGCAAAGATCGAAACCGACCCGGCGCACCCTCAGCTCATCGAGACGGTGCGCGGCGTTGGCTACCGCGCGTCCCGCTGAGATGCTCGGCGGCTTCCGTACCCGCCTCTCCATCACCGTGGTCGCGCTCGTCGTCGCCACCGCGGCCATCGTGGCCGTGCTCTCCTATGTGCTCGTGGAGAGTTCGCTCCGCAGGCAGCTCGTGGACGCCGCCATCGCGCAGGCGGAGTTCAACATCGGCGTCCTGGCGTCTCAGGAAGTCCTCCCTTCCGGCGCGCAGCGCACCGAGTTCGAGCAGTCGCTCCTCGCCGACCGGTTCCTTCAGCGCGGATCGCAGGGCGTCTACGTGGAGTTCTCGGGAAGCGACGATCCCTTCGCCTCCGACTTTTCCTTGGTCGACGCGGGATCGCTGCTCGACCGTCGGCTGCGCGACCTCGTCGCCGCCGGGCGCTACGGCTACGAGTACGTCGCCGTCGGCGGGGAGTCGAGATTGGTTGTCGGCGGACGCCGGCCGCCGCTCGGCCCCGACTTCTACTTCTTCTTCTCGGCGGAGGAGGTCGACGGCGCACTGGCCGAGCTGCGCCGCGTCCTGCTCATTGCCGGGATCGGAGTGGCCGTGGCCGGGGCGCTGGCAGCTCGCCTCATCGCGCGCGGTGTGCTGCGGCCGGTGCGCATTGCCAGCCGCGCCGCCGGGTTGATGGCGGACGGCGATCTCTCGGTGCGGCTACCGGTGGAGTCGCGCGACGAGTTCGGTGCGTGGGCCGAGTCGTTCAACCAGATGGCATCCTCGCTCGAGGCCCAGGTCGATCAGCTCCAACAGGCGAGAGCCCGCGAGCAGCGGTTCGTGGCCGACGTGTCGCACGAGCTGCGGACTCCGTTGACCGCCCTCGTCGCCGAGGCGGAGATGCTCCGTTCTCACATGGACGAGATGCCGCCCGAGGCGCAGCGGGTCAGCGAGCTGTTGTCCGGTGACGTCCGGCGGCTGCGGCATCTGGTCCAGGACCTCCTCGAGATCTCCCGGCTCGATGCGGCGTCCGTCGCGGAGTCCGCAGACGACGTCGCCGTCGCTCCGTTCTTGCATGCAGTCCTCGCCGACAGGCTTCCCGATGCTGCGCTGCACCTGCCAGACGAGATCACGGTCCACTGCGACCGCCGGGCTCTGGAACGCGTCGTCGGCAACCTCCTGGACAACGCCGCCCGGCATGCTCCCGGCGCCCCGGTGTCGGTCGCGGCACGGCTGGACCGCGGCGAGTTGGAAGTCGGCGTCGCCGACGAGGGACCCGGCGTACCCGAGGACGCGCTGCCGCATCTGTTCGACCGCTTCTTCAGCCCGGACACCGCCCGCACAGGCGGGACCGGTCTCGGGCTCGCCATCGCCAAGGCGCATGCCGAGAGGATGGGGGGATCGCTCGACGTCAGGCCCAACCAGCCTTCGGGCCTCGTCTTCACCCTGCGGATACCTGTTACCGAATCGTTACAAACCGGTGATGCGGACGAGAACCGACCCCGGCACGCTGAGGGTGAGGCAATCTGACCAGGAGGTCCACCATGAGGCGTCTCCCCAGCATGCTCCTTGCGCTGGTGCTGGTCGCCACCGCATGCGGTGGCGGGGACGATGTCGGCGATGCGGGTCCCGTCACCACCGGTGCCGGAGCCAGCGGTCCGGCGACGACCAGCACGAGTCCTCCGGTCACGACGTTGCCGCCGACGGATTCGAGTGAGCCGCCGGCAGGCACGACCACGACGACGACCACGACGACGATCGCCGAGCCCACGCGCTTCGTCGACGTGTACTTCCTGAAGGACGGTCAATATGCCACCGCGGTGGCCACCCGCGTGCCGGCGACGCCGGATGTGGCCGCCCAGGCGATCCGAGCGCTGATCGCAGGGCCCTCCGAGGCACAGCAGCAGATCGGTCTGTTCAGCAATGTTCCCGAGGACACGTTGCTGCTCGGCATCGTCATCGCCGATGGTCGCGCCACGATCGACCTCTCCCGCGAGTTCGAGGCCGGGGGCGGCTCGTTCTCGATGATCACGCGGCTGGCTCAGGTGGTCTACACGCTGACCCAGTTCCCCTCCGTCGATCGGGTGGAGTTCTGGCTCGACGGCCAGCCGGTGACGGTGTTCTCCACCGAAGGACTGGTGCTGGATGCACCGGTCGACGCAGGCGACTACCTTTCTGCCGTGCCTCTCACGCCCACGGTTTCAGGCAACATCCCCCGCTGGCAGCAGAGTGACCTGCTGGACCTCGACGCCGTGCCCGCCGAGCAGACCCGGCGCGTGGTGCTGGTCGTCGAAGGCGATGTACTCAACGTGCGGCTTGGCGCCGGGGTGTCGTACGACATCATGGGCATGCTGGTCCCCGGTGTCGTGGTTCCTCTGACCGGTGCCCAGACCGTGGTCGGCAGCTCTACCTGGGTGGAGATCGCAACGCCTGCCGGTGCCGGCTGGGTCAACGACTTCTTCCTCGCCGCGGTTGTGAGTGACGAGGCATTCGGTCTCAACGATGAAGTGATGTCGCTGATCCAGGAGATGAGCGAGGTCATGGCCGCCGATCTCGACCTGTCGACCATTGCGTCCCGGCGCGGCTTGTATGTGTCCCACCATGCCGCACCGCAGCGCTTCAGGGCCTCCGAGCTGGGGAGGATTCTCACCGATTCGACAACCTACACGTGGCCGTCGAACGCCCTGGACATCAACGATCCCGACGAAGCCTCCCAGATTCCCGATCTGACCTTCGCCGAGGCGGTCGCCGATCGCTTCACCTCCAATTGGGACGATGCCGACCGGATCCTCACGATCGATGAGCCGATCACCGGTGGCAACGGACGGACCCCCGAGTATGCGATCCCCTTCGAGCTGGAGGGCTTCCACTACGTCGGCGTCTACGACCCGGGCGACAATCCGGACTACGGAGGTCTCGACTGGACGGTGTGGTACGTGTCGATCGATTACGAGGACGGTCGACCGGTCGTCGTTGGGCTGACGCTCGACGAATGGGCGCCGTGAGCCGCTGAGCGTTCCCGTCCCCCCGACCCACCGCCGCCATCACCGGCGGCGGTGGCGCGTCATCCCTCTCTCGCCCACCATGCGCGCACGCGCTCGCCAAGTGCAGCCTTGTCGGCGGCGTCGAGCCAGGAGGCGTCAACGGCGTTCGACGTGAGTCGCTCTGCGATCGACGGATCACCGAAATGGTGAGCGACGGTGCGGAGCTCGCCGGCGAGGTCGCAGTGGAACATCGAAGGATCGTCGGTGGCGATCGTCACGGCGGCTCCGGCGGCGAGGAGCGTACCCACCTGGTGCTCGGGCCAGCTCGGCGCAACGCCGGTGCGCAGGTTGGAGGTGGGACAGATCTCGAGCGGGATCTGCCGGTCGACCAGGTAGGCGACGAGCTCCGGGTCCTCCACGGAGCGTACGCCGTGGCCGATGCGCTCGACGTGCAGCGCCCGCAAGGCACCCCACACACTCTGCGGGCCTGCGGCCTCGCCGGCGTGGGCGGTCAGACGGAGCCCCGCTTCGGCAGCCGCCGCGTAGACGGCGGCGAAGGGCTCCGGTGGGTACGACTGCTCCGAGCCACCGATGGTGATGCCGCGCACGCCGGCCTCGTCGGCGATCTCCAGCACGGCCGTCAGCGTCCTTTCGGCGCGGGAGGGGCCGACGTCGCGCACCAGATCGCAGTTGAGGGTCACCTGCGTTCCGTCGACCTGATCGAGCCCACGTCGGATCGCCAGACCCAATTCTTGAGGGGTGAGCCCGTGCCGGGCGAAGTCCGTCGGCGAGAATGACGCTTCGGCGTAGACGATGTTCTGCGCAGCGAGGTGGCGGGCGACGGCCTCCGCGGCTTTGGTGAAGTCGTCTGCGGTGCGGAGATAGCCGGTCATCCACCACCAGGTGTCGATGAAGTGCGGGAAGTCCCGATAGGCGAACTTGCCGCGCAGCTCCTCGATCGAGCGCACGTGGGGATCGCCTCCGTGACCCGCGATGATCTCCCACAACGTCTCCAGCGGGATCGCTCCCTCGAGATGGAGGTGCAGCTCGACCTTTGGGGCGCGGGAGAAGTGGTCGGCGATCACGTCCCGGGTGGCTTCCCCTCCTCGGGGATCGCCGGGCTCACTCTTCCTCGGCGAAGCGGATGAGGAGCTCGGCCAGCTCGTCTCCCTTGTCTTCCTGGAGGAAGTGGCCGGCGCCTTCGATCGTCACGTGCTCACGGTTCTGGGCCCCGGGGACGAGCTTCTGGAACGGGCGCTCCCCGCCACGGGTGATCGGGTCCGAGTCCGAGAATGCGGTGAGGAACGGCTTCGTCCACGCCTTGAGGATCTCCCACGCCGCCTTGTTCGCCGGTGAGGCCGGGTCGTCGGGCGACGTCGGGACGAGCGAGGGGAAGATGCGGGCCGCCGCCATGAAGGAATCCTCCGGGAAGGGCGCTTCGTAGGCGGCGAGGACGTCTTCCGGCAGCTCGGTGACCGTCGAGTTCTGGAGGATCTTGGCGATGGGGAAGTGCGGCGACGTGGCGGCATACTGCTGCCACTTCAGGAACTCCTCGGTCGTCCGGTGCTCCCCGGTGGGCAGGCCCGTGTTGGCGACCACGATCCGCTCGAAACGATCGGGGTGCGAGGCGACCAGGCGGAGACCGATGAGGCCACCCCAATCCTGGCCGAAGAGCGTGATGTTGCGCAGGTCGAGGTCGAGGAGCCACGTCTCGACCCAATCGACGTGGTGCTGGTAGCTGTAGCCCTCCGCCTCAGCCAGCTTGTCCGACCGCCCGAAGCCGATCAGGTCCGGGACCAGGACGCGGAAACCCGCATCGGCGAGCGGGCCGATCATCTTGCGGTACAGGTAGCTCCAGGTGGGCTCTCCGTGGAGCAACAGCATCTCGGGCCCGTCGGCGGGGCCCTCGTCGACGAAGTGCATCTGGAGCATCTGCCCCGACGCATCCCCGGCGGGTACCAGGTGGTAGTGGTCCCGATAGGGGAACCCAGGCAGATTGGTGAAGCGCTCTTCAGGCGTGCGGAGGATGTGCATGGCGGCATTCTCGCGGATCGTCGCCCGGCTCACATCCAGCAAAAGGCCCGTCTCACGCGGACGTTGCCATGGTGCGCTCGAGCCGCCGGCCCATGAGGACGACCAGCGGGATCAGCGCGACCACGATCAGGGCCCCGATGACGAGGTCCGCCCACACGTCGCCGAGGCCGGCATTGCCTGCGACCGCATCGAAGATGGGGTCGAGGAAGTAGTAGCTCGGCCCCAGCCGCCCGATCCACTGGGGCAAGTCCGGGAACATGTAGACGATCACGGGGAAGAAGATGAGGATGCCGCCGGCCTTGAAGGCGGTGAACATCGTGTTGGCGTCCTTCGCCCAGGAGCCCAGCAGCAGGCCGATCTGGGCCATCATCACCCCGCCGAGCAGCACCCCGAGCACCATCACGGCCGGTGCGCTGCCCCAAGCTCCATTGATCGCCAGAGCGACGAATCCGGTCGCCAGAGAGAGCACGACCCCGAGGGCGCCCTTCGAGGCGAGGATCTCGTTCATCGACGCCGGAGAGACGAGCAAAGCGTCGAGCGTGCGCCGTTCCTTCTCCTCGACGAGACCCGCGGCGGGCACGAACGCTCCGGCAACGGCGACGGCATACATCACGATGAGGGGGAGCAGGCGCGTGGTGAGGTCCGGCGTCTCCTCGCCGAGCCGCACGATCTCGACCTGGGTCGGCGGGCGCGTACCTTCGACGCCGCGGATGAGGTCGAGAGTCGTCACGGCGAGGATGATGCGATTCGAGGCGAGGCTCTCTCCGCCGACGAAGAACTCGAGTTCGGCGGGCCCTCCGGTGGTCACCGTGGCATCGAAGTCGGCGGGCAGGATCAGCCCCGCGTCGAGATCGTTCGCCTGCACCCGCGCCCGCAGATCGGCGCCGGCGTCGTAGAGGTCCACGGAGATGCCGTCGAGGTCGAGAGCGCGCTCGGTCAGGGTGGATTCGCCCTCGTCGACGATCCCGAGCCGCGGCTCGGGGGCGAACAAGCCACCGAACACGCCGCGGATGAGCAGCGTCATCATCACCGGCATCACGAAGGCCCACAGCACGAGCGGGGAGCGGGGGCCGATGCGCAGCTCCCGGGCCAGCATCGTGCGAATCCGTGCGGTGCTCACAGCGTCTGCACCTTTCTACGCAAGATGGCGACCCCGGCGATGAACAGCACCACGCACCAGGCGGCCAGGCCGGCGAGCTGGGGCAGGATGTCACCGAACCCCGCTCCGTATGTGGTCACGTCGACGACGCTGCGAGCCAGTCCGTAGCTGGGCAGCGCCCTGACCCACACGCCCGCCGAGCCGGGGAAGAGCACGGCGAACCCGGGGATCATCAGCGGGATCATGAACAGGATGCTCCAAAAGACGATGCCGATGAAGTCCTTGCCCAGCGACCCCGCCATCATCGCCACCCCGGTCACGAGCACCGAGCCGAGCAGCACGGTCACGAGCAGGGGTCCGGCCCCCGTGGCGAAGGCCCCGATGAGGAGCAACAGCAGGGTGACCTCGGCGAACGCCAGGCCGGTGCCGAACAGGCTCTTGGCGGCGAGGAAGTCGGTCGTGCTCGCCGGGGTGATGAGGATCGCCGTGACGGTGCGCTGCTCGATCTCCGACGCCACCAGGGAGGCCAGCGCCAGCGCCTCCATGGTGAGCACGAAGACGGCGAGCAGCGGCCGCATCCGCTCCTGCAGCGAGACCTGGTCCCCGGCGCGGTCCTCGCCGAGAACGACGACGTCCTCGGCGAGCATGCCGAACGGCGGCGGTTCGCCGGTGAGGAGCGCCGCCAGCTCGCGACCCATGCCGCCGAGCGCCGTCTCGACCTCCTTGGGGACGTCGCTGCGCACGAACTGGGTGATGGTCACCGTCTCTCCGGCTGCGATCGAGCCGGCGAAGCCGTCGGGGAAATCGAGACCGGCGACGATGCCTCGGTCGGCCTCCTCCACGGCGGTACGCAACTCCTCCTTCGAGGCGAAGCTCACGACCTCGAGACCCTCGGCCTCCACGCCGGCGGAGAGGAACGGGATGCCCTCCTGGTGCACGCCGATGGTCACCGTCTCGTCGACGGAGTCGGGAAGGAACCAGAAGATCACGACGTAGGCGACCAGGCCGAGGAGGGTGATGAGCAGGAAGAACCGGTCGCGCAGGAACAGCGTGAAGTCCTTGCGAAGGATGGCGCCGATCGCTCGGAAGCGGCTCATGCGTCGAGCCCCCTCCCGGCGAACTCGACGAAGATGTCCTCGAGCGTCGCCTCCTCGGTGTGGATCGTCATCACTCCCGGCTCGCCGACGATCGAACGGAGCTGCTCGCCTGCCTCCTCGCCGTCGAGCGGGATCACCACATCGCCGACCTCGCCGTTCTTGCGCTGCCGCACCCGAACTTGGCGCCGCCCGTGCTGCAGCTTCAGGTTCTCGGGCGTATCGATGACGAGCAGCTTGCCCTCGTTGATGAAGCCGACCCGGTTCGAGAGCTGGTCGGCC
>JBFFFX010000067.1:0-9836 GCA_041557775.1 Acidimicrobiia bacterium
CATGCTCCGAGAATACGGCGCGTACGAGCGAGCGCCCCGGGGCATCGCCCGGGGCGCTCGTATCGGTCGGTGCCGGCGATGTCTAGCTGGCGGGGATCTTCAGCAGGAGGAGCTGACCGGACTCCAGCTTGTAGAGGATGTCACCCACCTGCTCTTCGGCAACGTTCGTTCCGTGGCCCTGGATCGTCAGCAGCCAGGTGCCCTGGCCGAACCACTCCGAGGCATCGACGATGCCGCTGGACTCGCCGTCCGGATCCGTCACGGTGGCAACGACCCGCCAGGCGTCGTTGGACATGTCGTACTGCCAGATCCGGGCGTTGTCGGCGTCCTCCTGGATCATCAGGCTCTTCTTCGACGTGTCCAGGTTGTCCGGGCTGACGAACGGCACGTAGGCGCCGAGACTCTCGTCGTCGCCCTGGGCGAACATCGAGAAGCTCACGACCTGTAACGGGTCGTCCGGGTCGAACACCATCTTGAACACGGCGCCGTTGTCGGCGAAGCCTTGGGTGCCGCCAGGACCACGCACGAGCCGGCCCGTTGCCGGGTCGGGAACGACCCGGGAGCGGCCCGTGTCGGCGATGTACACGACGGTCGGATCGTTCTTGTCGTAGGCCAGGTCCTCGAGCCGGATGAACTGGAACACGTTGTTGTCGTTCGACCAGTTCTCGAGGGCGGCTTGCGGGGCGTCCGCGGTCGTGCCGTCGGCGATGTCGTCCGGCACCGGGATGAACCGGCCTTGCCAGTCGTCGCCGGGGCGGATGTCCAGGTAGTCGTTGGCGCCGTTGAACGCGTCACCCGGGTCGACCGCACCGCCGTCGGTTGCCGTCACCTGGAAGGCAAACAGCGAGCCGGTGTCGGCGAACAGGGCATCCTGGTCGTCGGCGAGATACATGTAGAGCTGCGCCGAGGGGCCGCTGAACGTATCGTCCGTCGTGACCAGCACGATCCCGCCGTACCCGGGGAGGGCGATCGTGTTCTCGTGGTTGAGGCGGCCCATCCCCGTGACGTGGGTGAAGTCGCCCGTCTCCGTGTTCAACGCGACCGCATAGCCGGCCTGCCGCTGCGGAGCGATCCCCGGGTCCGGCGTGAACGGCTGACCCGGAGCGATGTCGACGATGTCGTTGGCTTCCTCGCCGGTCAGGAACACGTAGTCGTCGAAACCCTCGGCCGGGCCCGCCATTGATGCAGAGCAGAACCGGAGATAACCGATGTCCGACGACACCGCGACATCCGAAGCGACGATCGAGCCGCGATCCGGTCCGTTCGTGGTCAGCGTCCATTTCGTGATCGACGCGTCGACGAAGTCGGCGCTGCCGAAGAATGGAATGGTGGTCTGCTCGTGGGCGACGTACACGTCGATGGTCTTCTTGTCCGGACCGGGCCGGATGCCGACGCCGTCCGGGATGCCCTCGAACATCGTGCCGTCGACGACTTCGCCGCTCGAGATGATCGCCCGTACGTAGGCGCCGCTCGGCAAGGCCTCGTCGAGCGCGAGCAAGGGCTCGTCGTCGGTCAGGTACCCGTCGCCGGCACTGGCCACCCCCGGCATCGTCGCAAACGCCAGCGCAAAGGCCGCGAACAGCGGCCAGCTTCGTCTCAGGAATCGAGACATCGAACCTCCCCTTCCCCTTGTTGCATTTCGGACGCGCCCGACCGCCGGGCTCGTCTCCATCGGCCCCGAAAGGGCCAAGCAAAGCGTACCCAACGTATCGACGTCGTGCAGGATCGAAAAGGTCCTGCGTCCGGGTGGGCGGGACCCCTTCACAAACGAACGATCGTTCGCTATGGTGACTGGCGGCTTTTCGACCCAGGAGTGCACATGGTGACCGGCGTGGAGCAGTTCGAGGCCGTCATCGCGGCGGACGACAAGATCGAGCCCACGGATTGGATGCCGGACGACTACCGCAAGACACTGATCCGGCAGATCGCCCAGCACGCACACTCCGAGGTGATCGGCATGCAGCCGGAGGGCAACTGGATCACCCGGGCACCGACGCTCAAGCGCAAGGCCATCTTGATGGCGAAGGTGCAGGACGAGGCCGGCCACGGGCTCTACCTCTACTCGGCCGCCGAGACACTGGGGATATCGCGCGACGAGCTCGTGGATCTTCTGCACACGGGCCGGCACAAGTACTCCTCGATCTTCAACTACCCGACCCTCAACTGGGCCGATATCGGTGCGATCGGCTGGCTCGTCGACGGCGCCGCCATCACGAATCAGGTGGCGCTCACTCGCACATCGTATGGGCCGTATGCCCGGGCGATGGTGCGCATCTGCAAGGAGGAGTCGTTCCACCAGCGGCAGGGCTACGAGCTGCTGCTCACCTTGTGCCGGGGCAGCGGCGAGCAGAAGGCGATGGCGCAAGACGCCGTCAACCGGTGGTGGTGGCCGTCGCTGATGATGTTCGGTCCCCATGACTCGGAGTCGCCGCACACCGAGCAGTCGATGGCGTGGAAGATCAAGCGGGTCTCCAACGACGAGTTGCGCCAGCAGTTCGTCGACATGACCGTCCCGCAGTGCGAGTACCTCGGGCTCGAGATTCCGGATCCCGATCTGCGCTGGAACGAGGAGCGCGGGCACTACGACTTCGGCGAGATCGATTGGGACGAGTTCTGGGCGGTCGTCAAGGGCGACGGCCCGATGAACCGCGAGCGGATGGAGCACAAACGCCGCGCCTGGGCCGAAGGCGAATGGGTGCGCGAGGCCGCGGCAGCCCACGCCGAGAAGCAGCAGGCACGCCGCTTGGCCAAGCAGGGCGCGTAGGAGGCAGCCATGAGCTATGAGGTCCCGCTTGCCCCTGGTGAGGAGATCGCCGATGTCCCCGCCACCGCCGACGCCGGCGCGTGGCCGATGTGGGAGGTGTTCGTGCGGCAGCGGCGCGGTCTCAATCACGTGCATGCGGGGAGCCTGCACGCCCCCGATGCCGAAACGGCGCTGCAGAGCGCCCGCGACGTCTACACCCGGCGGATGGAAGGCGTGAGCATCTGGGTGGTGCCGTCGTCGCAGATCACCGCGTCGAACCCGGACGATGCCGGAGCAATGTTCGAGCCCTTCGGCGAGCAGCCCTACCGCCATGCCACCTACTACGACATCCCCGACGAAGTCGGGCACATGTGATGGCGAGCAACGGAACTCCCGCGTCCGGCTGTGCACCGGAGGCGCCGCGATGACGGACGTCGTAGCTGCATCGGCTCCGCAAGGCATGCCGGCCGTCGACGTGGGTGATGCGCACCGCACGTATGTGTTGCGCCTCGGTGACGACAACCTGATCCTCGCCCAGCGACTCGGCGAGTGGATCTCGAACGGGCCGGAACTCGAGGAGGACATCGCCCTGGCCAATACGGCGATCGACCTGCTCGGCCAAGCCCGGGCCTTGCTGACCCACGCCGCGGGTCTGGCGGGGCCCGAGCAGACGGAAGACGACCTCGCGATGCTCCGCACCGAGCGCGAGTACACGAACCTGCTGCTCGTCGAGCAGCCCAACGGCGATTTCGCCCACACGATGGCGCGGCAGCTGTTCGTCGATGCGTTTCATCTGTCGCTGTGGGCGGCGCTGCAAGAGTCGGCCGACGCGACGCTCGCCGGCATCGCGGGCAAGGCGCTGAAGGAGGCGCGTTACCACTTCCGGCATTCGAGCACCTGGGTGACCCGCCTCGGCGACGGGACCGCGGAGAGCGCGGCACGCATGCAGGCCGGTGTCGACGCCATGTGGCGCTTCACGGCCGAGATGTTCACTGCGGACCCGGTGGACGAGGCGGTCGCGGCGGCGGGCGTCGGTGTGGACCCGTCCACACTCCGGAGTGCGTGGGACGATCGGATCGATGCAGTTCTGGCCGATGCCCTCCTGGCGCGGCCGAGTGATCCCTACCAGCGCATGGGGGGCCGATCCGGGTTCCACACCGAGCATCTCGGACATCTCCTGGGTGAGATGCAGTGGTTGCAGCGGACCTACCCGGGGCTGGAGTGGTGACTGCGCGACCGACGATGCGCGAGCGTGCCTTCCAGGCGCTCAGCCGCGTGGTGGATCCGGAGATCCCGGTGCTGACCATCGCCGACATGGGCATCCTCCGCGACGTGACGGTCGAGGACGGCCGGGTCGTGGTGACCATCACGCCGACGTACTCCGGGTGTCCTGCGATGGACATGATCCGCGACGAGGTCATCCTCGCGCTGGATCGGGCGGGCTTCGCCGGAGCAGAGGTGCGCACCGTCTTCTCCCCGGCGTGGACCACCGACTGGATGACCGAAGGCGCCCGCCGCCGGCTGATGGAGTTCGGCATCTCGCCGCCGCACCCGGCAACGCAGCCGCGCGGTCCGGTGGTCTGTCCGCAGTGCCGATCGCAGTCGACGACGACGGTTAGCGAGTTCGGATCGACGGCGTGCAAGGCCTTGATGGTCTGCGACAGGTGCGGCGAGCCCTTCGACTACTTCAAAGAGATATGAGGGCGGTAGCCGGTATGAGGTATTCGGTAGCCGGTATGCGGTATTCGGTAGCCGGTATTTGGTATCCGGTGGCTGGTGTGCGGGATCGGGTGGCCGGTAGGTGGGATTGGGCGCCGGCGGCCGGCTGCAAGGAGGCAAGAGTGTGAGCGCGCCCGTGTTTCATCCGCTTCGCGTTGTCGAGGTCGCGCCGGAGACCGACGACGCCGTCTCGATCACATTCGATGTGCCGGAAGAGCTCGCCGAGGCGTTTCGGTACTTGCCCGGCCAGCACGTGACGGTGCGTGCAGTGATCGACGGCGAGGACGTGCGGCGGAGCTACTCGATCTGCGCCAACGCCAATACGCGGAA
Organism: Acidimicrobiia bacterium; assembly: GCA_041557775.1. Lineage (GTDB taxonomy): Bacteria > Actinomycetota > Acidimicrobiia > Spongiisociales > UBA5794 > DATHZQ01. Next base: position 4,793 of record JBFFFX010000067.1, read on the forward strand.
GCTGCGCGTCGGGGTCAAGCGGCTTCCGGGCGGGGCGTTCTCGACATATGCCACCGGAACGCTGCGCGCCGGCGATGTGCTCGAGGTGATGCCGCCCGTGGGTGAGTTCACCATCACGCCCGACTCGGCGGCGGCGAATCACTACGGAGCCTTCGCCGCGGGGAGCGGGATCACGCCGGTGCTGTCGCTGGCGGCGACCGTGCTCGAGAGCGAGCCCGGCAGTCGGTTCACCCTCGTCTTCGGCAACCGCAGCGCTCGTAGCATCATGTTCCTCGAGGAGCTCGAGGGTCTGAAGGACCGCTACCCCGACCGCTTTCATCTCGTCCACATCCTCAGCCGGGAGAGCGGGGGCCTGCCGCTGTTCGAAGGTCGCATCGACGCCGCCAAGGTCAGAGCGCTCCTCGACTCGGTCGTCGATGCCGGCTCGGTGGATGCGTGGTTCCTCTGTGGGCCCTACGAGATGGTTCAGGCAGCTCGCACCGTGTTGGAGGCTCGCGGCGTGGCGTCCGAGAGTGTCCACGACGAGCTGTTCTTCGCAGGTCCCGTCGACCCGTCGACGCTGCCGCTCGAGCCGGAAGACGAAGCGGGGACGGTGGCTCTTACCTTCACCGTCGACGGACGATCATCGTCGCTGCGGATGCGGCCGGAGACGAGCGTGCTCGATGCCGCGCTCTCGGTGCGCAACGAGCTGCCCTATTCGTGCAAGGGTGGGATGTGCGCATCGTGCAAGGCCAGGATCGTGGCAGGCGCCGTGACGATGGACAGGAACTACGCCCTGGTAGATGACGACCTCGCCGCCGGCTACGTACTCACCTGCCAGTCTCATCCCACCAGTGACACGCTGGTCGTCGATTTCGATCAGCGATGACGCGCCACTCTCGAGAGGACGTGGTGCGGGCCGCCGGCAGGCTCTTCGCCGAGCGCGGCTACCACGGCACGTCCATGCGCGATCTCGGCAAGGAGCTCGGTCTGCTCGGTTCTTCGCTCTACTCCCACGTCGCCGGGAAGCAGGATCTGCTCGTGGAGGTGGTGGAGCGGGGGGCCGAGCTGTTCCAGCAGTCGGCAGACTCGGCTCAGGCTGCCGGCGGTGATGCTCGCACTCGGCTGCGGCTGTTCATCGCCGGCCACGTGGACGTAGTCCTCGAGCACATCGACGAGACGAGGACCTTCCTCAACGAGGCGCGGGCGCTCGAGGCCGGCTATCGGGGACGCATCATCGAGGCGAGGGATCGCTACGAGCAGGTGCTCCGCTCGCTGCTCGCCGAGGGAGCGGCGGCCGGCGAGTTTCGTCGGGACCTCGATCCCAAGCTCGCGGGCATCTTCATCCTCTCGATCCTGAATGCCCTCGATCGCTGGTATCGACACGGCGGGGGCATGGAACGCGACGGCGTGGTCGACGAGATCATGGCGTTCGTATCGAACGCGCTCTGAGCGTCACCGCTGCTGGAGGGATTTGGCAATCCCGCGCCGCGGGTAGCATTCGCACGGTCGAGGCCGCAGACATTCATGTCTGCGGCTCATTGAGTCCAGCACGGGGAGGAGAGAGCCCTCATGGATCGATATTTCACCTTCCGCATCTCGAAGAGTTGGCTGCGAACAGTGTTGATCGCGGTTGTGACCGCCCTCGTGACCGTGCCCGTGACCGTGCTGGCCGCCGGCGGTTTCGACGACGTGCCGGATGACAACATCTTCCAGGCAGACGTCGAGTGGTTGCAGGACGCGGGCATCACCAAGGGCTGCAACCCTCCGGAGAACACGTTGTTCTGTCCCCGCGACAACGTGACCCGCCAGCAGATGGCGGCGTTCATGCGCAGACTCGCGGAGAACAAGGTCGTGGACGCCAGCACGGCGGTCACCTCCCAGTTCGCCATCGAGTCGGAGCACGCCGACCATGCCGACGACTCGGGCACGCTGGACGGCTTTGCGTACGACGAACTGGCAAGCCGCGCAAATGCCACCACATTTGACTTCTCGGGAACTGATTTCGTCGACATTGAGCTGTCTGTCCCAGCGACCGGTTTCCTCCTAGCAATGGCTTCCGGTGACGCCTGGGGAGGAACTGGCGTGGCCACTTGCGATCTCACTCTCGAGGGCTCGGGTATGTTCGGTGGTCAGGGATACGTCGACCATGCCCAATATGACGAGGCCGATTGCGTCACCAGCAAATTCGCAGTGGTCGACGCGGGTTCGCACGTCGTGCGGCTGGATTGGGATGACGATGCGGGCGGCAACGCAAGGTACGAAGGGGCCCTCTGGGCGGTTTGGGTGCCCTTTGGCGGCGACGGCAGCCTTCCGGAGCCGCCCCCTCCGCCCAAGGCGCCCACGGACTCAAAGTCCGATTGACCCGCTGACTCGATCGCGCTGCTGGATTCTCCGAGGGGCGGTCGCGCGACCGCCCCTCGTCGATCGAAGTGAGAGAGGTGCGACCGATTGTCGCGGCGGCGGCTCTGGCGTATGAAATGAGGGTTCCCGTCAGGGCTGCGGCAGCGAGTCGAGCGTGTAGCTCCCCCTGGCGTGCCACAGCATCCAGCCGACACCTCGCGATTCGGCTTCGTCGATCCCGGCGCGCACCTGGGCCGGCGTGTACCAGAAGGCCTGAAGCCAGGGTCGCAGCACCGTGCCGGGGGCGAGGCGTGGCAGCGCGTCGTCGATCGCATCTGCCGTCACGGGGCCCGGATAGTCGTTGGGATCGGGGAATCCGAGCCAGCCGGGCGAGTAGTGGCTCGGATACACCATCGGGCTGATCGCGTCGACGGCCTGCGACAACTCCTCGGGACTCTGGCCGATGCCCTGGTCGTTGGGGGTGGACACGACGATGGCGAAGATGTCGGCCGAGAGCGCACAGCCCATGGGGTGGAGACGTGCCTTGGCCTCCGTGAGGAACCCTTGGATCACGGCGACGCGTTCGGCACCCGTGTCAGGCGTGCGCGACCGGGCGGCCACTGCGGTGCGTCCCGCCGGGAACCGCACGTAGTCGAATTGAATCTCGTCGAAGCCCAACTCGCAGGCTTCGACCGCCAGCGCCAGCGGGTACTCCCAATTCTCTTCGTTCGTCGGGTCCACCCAGTAGCCGGCGAGCTTGGCGGCGGGATCTCGAGTGCTCCACACCTCGTCCTCGAAGCTCACGACCCGCGTGATCGCATACAACCCGTGCTCGCGGGCCAGCGCGATGGCGCTCACGGGGTCATAGGTGGCATTGACCGCATCGAGCTGCAGCGCCTTCTCCACGTTGGTCGCGTAGCGAACCTTGCCCGTCTCGTCCTTGGTGTCGAAGATCAGGGCGTTGACCGCGCTGGTGTCGGCCAACTCGAGCAGGGCGTCGAAGCGCTCAGGATCGGCGATGGTGGCGGGGGTGGCGCGCAGCGCGCGGACCACCCGTGGCTCGAGGTCGACCTCGAGCGTTGCTTGTCCATCCCAGTCGATCGTTTGCGACAGCCATGCGAATCGCTCGACCTGGACCGGGCCGGCGGGGACGGCGGCGATCCAGAAGCTCCCCGCGAAGTCGGTCGTGGCAACCTCTCCGCCGGCCGCTACCGACACCCCGGGCAGGCCGGCCCCATCCGGTCCGGTCACCACGCCGCGCAGCGGGAACGTGGGAACGGTCGTCGTGGTCGTGGTCGTGGTCGTGCTCGTCGTGCTCGTCGTGCTGGTCGTGGTCGTGTCGGCAGTCGCCGGGGTCGTCACCGTCGTCGTTCCGCCGTCGATCGCGGCCGCCGCCGAGCCGTCGGCGGAGCAGCCGCTCACGACAAGGCCGAGCGCCACGACGACGTACGCAGCTCGGGGGACAGCAGGCATGGCGCGATCGTACTGTGCCGCCGCTCCCGTCACACGTGCAGTTCGACGACCTCGCCGTCGGTGACGACGTGTTCCGGTCCGACCTGGCGACCGTCGAACTCGTTGCCGCTCCAGATCCGGGCGAAGCGCAGGCTCTTGGCGATGTCTTTGTGGACCAGCGTTGCGACGTCTTGCACCGTGTCGCCGGCATGCACCGTGAAGGGCCGGCCGAAGTCGGCCTTCTGTCCTGGGATCTTCGTGTAGACGCGAACCACGTCGAGGCGCTGCCACAGGGCCCGCCCCACCTGCTCGAGGCCGCCGCCGGTCCGGGCCGAGATGGCGACGCCGTCGTACTCGTACCCGGTGAGCTCGGCGAACACTCCCAGCTCGGCGCCGGGGTCGTCGAGCTGGTCGGACTTGTTGGCGACGACGAGCGTCGGGAGCACGGTGGCGAACGGATCGTTCACGGGCGAGGGTCCCGCGCCCATCGGCCAGTGCGGAACGAGGTGGATGCGGCGTTCTGCCAGCAGATCGTGAAGGGCGACGACCTCGGCGACGCAGCCGGCGTGGGGGAGGTCGATCACCAGCAGACAGCCGTCCGCGGTCTGGAGCGCATTGGCGATCCAGGGAACCGGGTGCTCCGCCGAGATCGGGGGCAGATCGACGAGCTGGATCTGGACATCCTCGTAGTCGAGCATGCCCGGCTGGGGATACTGCGTCGTGAACGGGTAGTCGCCGACGGTGCTGTGGGATCCGGTCAGCGCCACGTGCAGCGTCGACTTTCCGCTGTTGGGCGGTCCGATGATCGCGATCTGTGCAGCCCCTTCCGGCCGGATCACGGTTGCCGGACCGCTGCGGGCGCCTCCCGTCGCCGACGCGCCGGCCAGCGCCGTGGTCAACTCCTTGATCCGCTTCTTGAGGTCTGCCCGCATGTTCTCGGTCCCCTTGTGCTTGGGGATGGTCCGCAGCATGTCCTTGAGGCAATCGAGCTGATCGCGAGGATCTCGTGCCTTGCGAAAGGCGGCCTCGGCGGCTTTGTACTCCGGAGTCAGGTTGGCCGGCATGTCCTCATCCGTCGGTCGTCGCCTCATGTTGGCCGACGTGGCCGCCGGTGTCGACCGCCATCGGGCCTTCGCAGCAGGGCAGCGCCTTGCGTCCCCAACGTGCCTAACTTGCGGTTCCATGCCTGAAGGCCACACGCTCCACCGCATCGGGCGGCTCCACCACGATGTCTTCTCCGGCGGGCCGGTGGCGATGTCTTCGCCCCAGG
>JBFFFX010000068.1:0-9811 GCA_041557775.1 Acidimicrobiia bacterium
ACTTCTTCGGTGGCGAGGGCGATCCGTTCGGTGATCTCGATGGGTTGCTCGACGAGTTCTTCGGCACGCCGGAGCCGGGGGAGAGCCCCTTCGGCGACCTCGACCGCCTCCTGGACGAGCTCTTCGGCGGCGAGGGGTTCGCGGATCCGCTCGACCCCGATGCGGCGCCGCTCACTCCCGGTCTCCTCGACTTCCTGCGCGACCTCTTGCAAGGCAACGCGTCGTTCGGTGACGGAGAGCTGCCCCCGGAGCTCGAAGACTTGTTGGACCTGTTCAGAGGAGAAGGTTGATGATCGACGAACTGTCCAAGCGCTCGGCGCAGCTCGAGCAGGCGCTCTTCGAGATGCGCCGCGTCATCGTGGGTCAGGACCGCGTCCTCGAGCGGCTGATGGTGGCCCTTCTGTCGGGGGGACACTGCTTGCTGGAGGGCGTGCCGGGGCTCGGCAAGACGCTGACGCTCTCGACGATGGCTCGGGTGTTGGGCGGGGGGTTCTCCCGCATCCAGTTCACCCCGGACTTGTTGCCCAGCGACATCGTCGGCACTCGGATCTACCTCGCTTCACAAGAGCGGTTCGATGTCGAGCCGGGTCCCGTACTTGCCCACTTCGTTCTCGCCGACGAGATCAACCGGGCACCCGCCAAGGTCCAGGCCGCCATGCTCGAGGTCATGGCGGAGCATCAGGTGACGATCGGCGACCGCACGTTTCCGGCTCCGGAGCCGTTCCTCGTCATGGCGACCCAGAACCCGATCGAGTCCGAGGGCGTCTATCCGCTTCCCGAGGCGCAGCGGGACCGCTTCATGATGCGGGTGCCCGTTGGCTATCCCACCATCGACGAAGAGCGTGAGATCGTGCGCCGGATGGACATCTGGGCCTCGACCGCAGACCCGATTCTCGACCCTTCCGACGTGGTGGCCATGCAGAAGGCATCCGGCGAGATCTTCGTGGATCAGAAGGTCGTGGACTACGCACTGCGCATCGTCACGGCAACCCGCCGGCCCACCGACGTGGGCATGGGTCAACTCGATGGGCTGCTGGAGTACGGTGCCAGCCCTCGCGCCAGCATCGCCCTCATTCGCGGGGCCGCGGCGATGGCGCTCCTGCGGGGGCGCAGCTACGCCTTGCCGCAGGATGTGTACGAGATCGCATACGACGTGCTCAATCACCGCGTGGTCCTCTCCTACGAGGCGCTGGCCGATGGTGTCACGGTGGACGACGTGCTGGTCGAGCTGCTGTCGAAGCTCCCCGCACCCCGGATCACGGTTTCCGAGGCGCATTCGGCGCGGCACTGGGGTGCGGCGGTACCCACGCGGAGCGTCGCCACCACGCCGCCGGCCGTGCCCGCCGCCCCACCGCCCGCTGCCGCGTCGCTTCCCGATGCGCCCCCGGTGAGCGCAGCGCCACCGGAGACGAGGGGCGTTTCAGATGACGCCGCGCCGCAGGACACGCCGGGGCCTGCGATCGAAGTGGCGGCGCCGGCCGGCACAGACAGCGCTCCGCCTGAAGGAGGCGAAGGCGCCGAGGCCACGACAACGATGCCGCTGCCGGCGGTCGAGGAGACGCCCGAAGGGTGATGATCGACGCCACGCGACACGCGGCATTGCGCCGCCTCGAGCTCATCGTGTTGCGGCGTCTCGACGGGATTCTCCAGGGTGACTATCGAGGCCTCCTTCCCGGCCACGGCTTCGATCCCGGGGAGGCCCGCGTCTACGCACCGGGCGACGACGTGCGCCGCATCGATTGGAACGTGACGGCCCGCACCGGGCAGGCCCACGTGCGGGACACGGTTGCGGACCGCGAGCTCGAGACCACCCTCGTGGTCGACATGAGTTCGTCGATGTCGTTCGGCACCGCCTTGGAGGAGAAGCGGGATACCGCACTCGCCGCGGCGGCCGCGGTCGGCTTCCTCGTCGCCCGCGGCGGCAACCGGATCGGCGGACTGGTGACGGGTGGCGACGAGCCAGAGTGGGTGCGGCCGCGTACCGGGCGCACGCACCTCATCGGCCTGCTGGCGAAGTACCACGGTGTTGGCCGAGACGGCGGTGCGGGCGACCTGGCGTCCACGCTCGCCACCGCCGAGCGGCTCGCCAAGCGACGCGGCTTCGTCGCCGTCGTGTCGGACTTCCTCGACGGCGGTCCATGGCCGAAGGCGCTGCGGGGATTGGCCTCACATCACGACGTTCTGGCGATCGAGGTCGTCGATCCCCGGGAGCTCACGCTGCCGGACATCGGCACGGTCACGATGGTCGATCCGGAAACGCAGCGCCGCCGCTTCGTCCACACGTCGTCCGCTGCGCTACGCCGCGACTACGCCGAGGCCGCCGTTCGCCAGCGCGAGCGGCATCGTGATCATGTCCGCAGTTCGGGCGCCGACCACCTCGTGCTGCACACCGATCGCGATTGGATGGGCGACCTGATCCGCCACGTGGTGCTTCGGCGCAAGGGCCAGACGTCCGGGAGGCGGCCATGACGTTAATCGAGCCCGGCCGGTTGGTCGTGCTCCTGTTGCCGGCGGCCCTCGCCATCGTCTACATCGTGCTGTTGCGCCGGCGGGAGCGCTTCGCCGTACGGTTCACGAACCTCGAGCTGCTGGACAAGGTCGCCCCGGAGAGGCCGGGGTGGCGGCGGCATGCGCCCGCCGTTGCGCTCCTGGCGGGGTTGGTCGTGCTGGCCTTCGCCGTTGCCCGGCCCGCGCGAGTCGTGCAGGTACCCCGGGAGCAGGCGACCGTGACGCTTTCGATCGATGTTTCGCTCTCGATGGAAGCCGAAGACGTCGCGCCGAACCGCCTCACCGCGGCTCAGGAGGCCGCCAGCCGATTCCTCGAGCTGGCGCCGGAGGAGCTGGAGATCGGCGTCGTCGCGTTCTCCGGGGTCGCCGTTCCGATTCTGTCGCCGACCACCGATCGTGGGCTCGCCCAGCTGGCCATCGACCGGCTCGAGCTCGGCGAAGGTACCGCCATCGGCGAGGGCATCTTTGCCGCGGTGCAGTTGATGGAGAACCGCCTCGACAGGCCGCCCCCCGATGCGGAAGACCAGGGAGGCGGCGACGAACCTGCCCAGGCGATCGTCGTGCTCTCCGATGGTGAGACCACGATGGGCCGGCCGGATCTCGAGGCTGCCGCCGCGGCAGAGGAGGCTGGCATTCCCGTCTTCACGATCTCCTTCGGCACACCGCGCGGCGAGGTCGTCATCGCGGGTGACACGATTCCCGTCCCGGTCAACGAGGGCGCCCTGCGCGAGGTTGCGGCGACCACAGGAGGGGAGTTCTTCGAGGCGGCCACCGCCGACGAGGTGCGGCAGATTCTCGACGACCTCGGATCGCGGGTCGGCTTCGAGGAGGAGTCCAGGGAGGTCACCGACTGGTTCGCCGGCGCCGGGATGGTGCTCGCGCTGCTGGCTGCCGCCGGCTCCCTGCTCTGGTTCTCCCGGTTCCCGTAGGGGCCGGCCCGGGGCTTCGCTCGCACGGCGCCGGCAGCCGCTCACCCGATCGACATCGTCTCGACGTGTGCCGATTCGCGGGACGTTCGAATTTTTTTTCTCCGAACGTGTAAGGAATCGCGGGCTGGTGTGTCTCACCTGATGACAGCACAGATTTCGCCAGACAGGCGGGCCAAGCGGCGAGGGAGTGGAGACTCCTTCGGGTGGGGCGATCAGACGGGGCCGGTAGGGGCCCCGTCTCCGCGTTCGTGTCGAGTGGTAGGTACGCTGACGCCGCCGCCGGGGATGGGAGCGCCCCTTGGAATTCCACGATCTCGCAGTTCTGGCGGCATTCGTTCTCCTCTATTCCCTGATCTCGCGTCGGGTCGAGACCACGCCGCTCACCGGGCCGATGATCTTCGTCGGTGTGGGCATCGTGCTCGGCGAGTCCGGCATCGGCTTGCTCGAGGCCGGCATGGGGCGAGGAGGGATGGGGGAAGGCGTGGTCAGGGTGCTTGCCGAGGCGACGCTCGTGCTGTTGTTGTTCACCGATGCGGTACGCATCGACTTGAGCCGGCTGCGCCGGCAGCTGCTGCTGCCGGTACGTCTCCTCGGTGTGGGCCTTCCACTCACGGTGCTCGCCGGCGCCGCCGCGGCGTGGGCGGTCTTCCCCGAGCTTGGCGTGTGGGGTGCCGTGCTCGTCGCCGCCATCCTTGCGCCGACCGACGCGGCCCTCGGCCAGGCGGTGGTTGCCAGTCCCCGCGTCCCGGTGCGGATTCGCCAGGCGCTCAACGTCGAGAGCGGGCTCAACGACGGCATCGCGCTGCCAATCATCACGGTGGTCCTTGCGTTTGCCGCCGCCGACGTGGATCTCGAGACGCCGAGCTACTGGGCGCAATTCGCCGCCGCCCAGGTCGGCTACGGCGTCGCCGCGGGTGTCGTGTGCGGGGCGATCGGCGGCAGCTTGCTGCACTGGTTCGCCCGGAGGGGCTGGGTCGATGGTGCCTTCCGCCAGATCGCCACGCTGGCGGTCGGGGTTGGGGCCTTTGCCTTCGCGGAGAGCGTGGACGGCAATGGCTTCGTCGCCGCGTTCGTCGCCGGGCTGGCGTTCGGTTCGGTCGCCCGCAACGAGTGCGACGGCGCCTACGAGTTTGCGGAGGACGAAGGTCAGCTGCTGGCGCTGTTGACCTTCCTCTACTTCGGGGCGGCGCTGGCGGGTCCGGCCCTCGACGACCTGACGTGGCAGATCGCCCTCTACGCAATGCTCAGCCTGACCGTGGTCCGCATGGTGCCGGTCGCGTTGAGTTTGCTGATGGTGCGGCTGAAGCTGCCGACCGTCGCATTTCTCGCGTGGTTCGGGCCCCGCGGCCTTGCTTCGATCCTGTTCGGTCTCTTGGTCCTCGAGGAGGCGGACCTGCCGATCGGTCGCGAGCTGCTGTTGATCATGACATGGACGGTGTTGCTCAGCGTGATCGCCCACGGTGCGACGTCCCATGTGCTCTCCCAGCGCTACGGCGCCTGGTTCGCGGTCCACGGCCGTCCCGACATGGTGGAGGCCGAGGACGTCGAGATGATGCCGACGCGGTAGGGCCTCCGCCGGTGCCCTTTGGCCCTAGTGGTGCCTTCCATGAGTGGTACGACCGAAGGGTTGGCACCCCCCACCAATCGTTGTTTGGTTCCTCGGGGAATCGGCCACGGGAGGGAGGTGAGGAGACATGCGCGTTGAGATGACGCGAACGTACCCGGTGACGGCCAAGGAAGCCTTCGACTACCTGAACGACTACCGGACGTGGCCCGACTGGTACACCGGGATGACGGAGATCGTCGATCCGGAGCACGCGCGGTGGATCGAGCCCGGCGACACGGTCCGCTTCGCCTACAAGATGCTCGGGAGGCGCGTCGAGGGCATCTGCACGTTGCAGGAGGTGCGCGAAGCCGAGCTGGTGAGGTTCGTTGCCGCGATCCCCGCGATCGGGGACGTCCACCAGGAGTGGACCTACTACGACGCCGGCGAGCACGCCGTCGCGGTGAAGGTGTGGATGGAGAGTGAGGGGCCGACGACCTTCTTCGGCAAGGCCGTCGACACGATGCTGGTGCCGCGGATCGTCGAGCGCGACCTGCGACACACCCTGGACCACCTGGAGGAGATCTTCACGGTCGGCATCCCGAAGTAGCCGAGGCGACCGAGTGAGGGCCCGCATCGTTGTGGTGTGGGCCCTCACTCGCACCGGCGGCAAGACCCGTTCTCTCAGCCCGCGCGGGCAGTCAACTCAAGAGATATTGACTCAATAGATGTTGAGTCAATAGTCTTCAGCACATGGACCGCACCGCCCGTGCTCGAGTGCACACTGCCCTGGGAGATCCCCTACGGCTCGGGATCGTCGACCGTCTCGCGTACGGCGACCTGACGCCCCGCCGGCTGGCGGCGGCGCTGGAGGTGCCGTCGAATCTGCTCGCCCATCACCTGAACGTGCTCGAAGCGGCCGGGGTCGTGTCGCGGCGCGTCTCCGAGGGAGACGGCCGCCGCCGCTATGTCGTGCTCACCCGGCACGTGCTCGGCGAGCTGGCGGCGGCGACCCCGCAACCCGCCCACACGGTTCTGTTCGTGTGCACGCACAACTCGGCGCGTTCGCAATATGCCGCCGCGTTGTGGCGGCAGCGCACCGGGCTGGTGGCAGAGAGTGCCGGCAGCGAGCCGGCGGCTCGGGTCAATCCGCAAGCCACCGCGGTCGCCGCCGAGCTGGGCGTCGACCTGACCGGCGGGGCGCCCCGGGGCTACGACGAGGTGTCCGGCGACCCCGATCTCGTGGTGTCGGTGTGCGATCGGGCGGGCGAAGCGGAGATCCCGTTCGCCGCCAGGCGTCTGCACTGGTCGGTGCCTGATCCAGTGGCCGACGGCCGCAAACGGGCTTTCCGGCAGGCCTTCGCCGAGATCTCTGGGCGCCTCGACGCCCTCGCCGGTGCCGTGGCGCTGTCGTGACCGATCTGCCGCGGCGGCTCACCGCCGAGTTCCTGGGGACTGCGCTCCTGCTGGTCGTCATCGTGGGCAGCGGCATCGCCGTCGGCCGGCTGGGCGACGACGGCGCCGGGCAGCTGTTCGCCCATGCGATCGCCGTCGGCCTCGGCCTGGCCGCGTTGATCGCCCTGCTCGGTCCGGTTTCCGGTGCCCACTTCAATCCGGGTGTCACCCTGGGATTCTTGAGAACGGGCGGTATCGGCCGGAGCGATGCGGCGGCCTACGTCTGCGCTCAGGTGCTCGGTGGTGTGGTGGGTGTTGCGGTGGCGAACTGGACCTTCGGTCGGCCTCCGCTCGGGGTGGCGACGACGGCCCGCGACGGCGGCGGCCAGGTCGGTGGAGAGGTGGTGGCGACTTTCGTGCTCGTGTTGCTGATCCTGGGCTTGGTGCAGCTCGGGAAGCTCGGCGCCGTCGCTCCGGCGGTCGGGGGGTGGGTTGCCGCTGCGATCGTGGCGACCGCATCTACGGGTTTCGCCAATCCCGCCGTCACCGTCGGTCGCATGTTCACGGACACCTACACGGGCATCGCCCCGGCCTCGGTGCTCCCTTTCGTCGCCGCCCAGTTCGCCGCCGCACTCGTTGCGGCGTTCGCCGCTCGGGTGCTGTTCCCGGCGGACGCCCGATCCGATCTCGCCGCTCCCACAGGAGAGTCACGATGACTTCGTCACCCACGCTCGCAATCCTCTACGTCTGCGTCCACAACGCGGGGCGGTCCCAGATGGCGGCCGGATGGACCCGGCATCTGGGCGGTGACCGCGTCGCGGTGTTTTCGGGGGGCTCCGCGCCGGCCGATCGCGTGAACCAAGCGGCGGTGGCGGCCATGGCGGAGGTGGGGATCGACATCAGCGACCAGGCGCCGCAACTGTGGACCGACGATTCGGTGCGCGCCGCCGACGCTGTCGTCACGATGGGCTGCGGCGACGTCTGCCCGGTCTACCCGGGCAAGCGCTATGAGGATTGGGTGCTCGAGGACCCTGCCGGCATGGGCGTCGATGCGGTGCGGCCGATCCGCGACGAGATCGAGCAGCGGGTCCGGACTCTGCTGGCGGAGCTCGGGGTGCCCACACGGCGTGACCCGTAGATTCCGCAGTCACCGGAGCCGACCTACCGATCGGGGCGGCGGCAGCCGCCACCCCGATCGGCATCGGGCATCTGTCAGAACTGCTCCTGCTCCGTCGAGCCTTCCAAAGCCAGCGTCGATGCCGTGCCGCCGGACACGACCGTGGCGACGTCGTCGAAGTGGCCGGCGCCCACCTCGCGCTGGTGGCGAGTGGCGGTGTACCCGGTCTTCTCCTCGGCGAACTCGGCCTCCTGGAGCTTGACGTAGGCCGTCATCCCCTCGGCGGCGTACCCCTTCGCCAGCTCGAACATCGAGTAGTTGAGGGCATGGAATCCGGCCAACGTGATGAACTGGAACCGGTAGCCCATCGCGCCGAGCTCCTTCTGGAACGTCGCGATCGTGGCGTCGTCGAGGGCCGCCTTCCAGTTGAAGGACGGTGAGCAGTTGTAGGCGAGCATCTTGCCGGGGAACTCGGCATGGATCGCCTCGGCGAATTGCGCCGCCTCGTCCAGGTTGGGCTTCGACGTCTCGCACCAGATGAGGTCGGAGTAGGGGGCGTACGCCAGACCCCGGGAGACGGCGGCGTCCATCCCGTTGCGGACGTAGTAGAAGCCCTCGGCGGAGCGCTCGCCCGTCGCGAACTGGTGGTCGCGCTCGTCGATGTCGCTCGTCAGCAACGTCGCCGCCAGGGAGTCGGTGCGGGCGATCACGAACGTTGGCACGCCGGAGACGTCGGCGGCGAGCCGGGCCGCCTTGAGGGTGCGGACGTGCTGGCTGGTGGGCACGAGCACCTTGCCGCCCATGTGGCCGCACTTCTTCTCCGAGGCGAGCTGATCCTCCAGGTGCACCGCCGCCGCACCGGCCGCGATGTAGGCCTTGGTCAGCTCGTACACGTTGAGCGCACCGCCGAAGCCGGCCTCCGCATCGGCGACGATCGGCAGCATGTAGTCCGCGGCGTCGTTGCCTTCGCCCCACTCGATCTCGTCGGCCCGGCGCAGGGCGTTGTTGATGCGCCGCACCAGGCTCGGCCCCGAGTTGGCCGGGTACAGCGACTGGTCCGGATAGACCTGGCCCGCCTCGTTGGCGTCGCCGGCGACCTGCCAGCCCGAGAGGTAGATGGCCTTCAGCCCGGCCTTCGCCATCTGTACGGCCTGGCCGCCGCTGATGGCCCCGAGCGCATGCACGTAATCCTCGGTCTGCAGCAGGCGCCACAGCTTCTCGGCGCCCATGCGGGCGATCGAGTGCTCGACGGTGAACGATCCCTGCAGGCGCACCACGTCCTCGGCGGTGTGCTCGCGGGTGATCCCGGCCCAGCGGGGCTCCTGCCACGTCGCCTCGAGAGCGGCGATGCGTTCTTGTCGGTTCATGTCTGGCCTCCTGGCGCTTCGTCCCGGCTCTCCGGACTCCGGGCTACGAACTACGGACTACGGACTACGGACTACGGACTGGGGACAACGGGTTTCAATCGAGCATCTCGTAAGCGGGCAGGGTGAGGAACTCTGGGAAGTCGGGTGAGAGCGCCACCTCCTCGAACAGCCGTCCCGCCTCCGTGAACTTGCCTTGGTCGAAGATCTCGGGGCCGAACTCCTCGCGCAGGCGCGCCATCTCCTGCTCGGCGATCTGGCGCACGAAGTCCGGGCCGATCTTCGTGCCGTCGGGCAGGGTCGCCCCGTTCGTCACCCACTGCCAGATCTGGCTGCGGGAGATCTCGGCGGTGGCGGCGTCCTCCATCAGGTTGTAGATGGCGGCGGCGCCGTTGCCCCGCAGCCACGAGGCGATGTACTGGATGGCGACGTCGACGTTGGTCCGGACCCCGCCCTCGGTGATCTGTCCGCCCGCAACGGTGGTGTCCAGCAGCTCGGCTGCCGTCACCTCGACGTCCGGGCGTTGCTTGTGGATCTGGTTCGGCTCGTCCCCGAGGGCGCCGTCGAAGATCTCGGTCGCCAGCGGAACCAGCCCGGGATGGGCGACCCACGTACCGTCGTGGCCGTCGCGCGACTCGCGCTCCTTGTCCTCGCGCACCTTGGCGAAGGCAACGCGGTTCACCTCCTCGTCCCGGCTGGGGATGAAGGCGGCCATTCCGCCCATGGCGAAAGCGCCGCGCTTGTGGCACGTCTTGATCAAGAGATCCGTGTAAGCCTTCATCATCGGGACCGTCATGGTGATCTGCACCCGGTCGGGCAGCAGCTTGTCCGGGTGATTCCGGAACTTCTTGATGATCGAGAAGATGTAGTCCCAGCGTCCGGCGTTGAGTCCGGCAGAGTGCTCGCGGAGCTCGTAGAGGATCTCCTCCATCTCGAAGGCGGCGAGGATCGTCTC
>JBFFFX010000069.1:0-9714 GCA_041557775.1 Acidimicrobiia bacterium
AGTGGCTGCTCGCCGAGGCCGCAGCCCGGGCGGGCGAACTACCGTTCCATGCGATCCTCGTGTGGAACGGCCGGGCGGGCGACGGTGCCGGCGGCTCGGCGCACATGGCGGAGCTGCTCCGCGGACGCGGCGCGCGCCTCGCCATCGTCGACCCCCTGGGAACCGACGGCGAGACGTAGGCGCCCGGGCAAGCGCTGGCTCAGCCCCCCCTGGACGAGGAGAGCGGCGGTCACGCCGTCGATGTGGCCGGTGGAGTGCCGCGAGTAGCTGCTGGTCCCCGCGATCTTGCGGCGGTTGTAGGTGCCGGAGCGACTCGTGGGAGAGAACCCGGTCGACTTCAGCGCGGCCTCGAGGGCGAGGAGCGCGTCGCGGGCCGGGGAGGGGACGCCGCCGATCCTGTCCCGCAGCACGTCAGCTTGGACCGGTCGCCGCCTTGGCGACACATCCATTTCGGCCACAGCTTGCGCAGCGTCGACGAGGAGGTCTCGAACTGGAGCCCCGGGTCCTGAGCTCGGCATCTTCTTCGTCGGGCCAACCCTCGAGCAGACCCTCCCCGGACGACAGGTCGGCGGTGGCGGGGTCGAATTCGCTCGGGGTGCGCCGAACCTACACCTCGCGGCGACACGACAGCGGCCGTCGCGGTGCAGCCGCGTGCGGCGTCGCCATCGGCCCCGCCGGGCGGCTGGTCCGGCGGGTCTACTCGGTGCGGAAGGTGATGGTGTGGTAGCCGGTTGCGCCGTCAGGGGCCGGATCGGTGACCACCGACGTCTGCGTCTCCCCCGTGCCGTCGGTGGCGCGAACCTGGAGCCGGTACTCGCCCTCCGCCGGAAGATCCGCGGTGAAGCGCCACTGCACCCAGGCAGTGTCGGCGAGCGGGGCGGTCAGCTCGCACTCCTGCCACTCTCCCTCGTCGAGGCGGACCTCCACGCGAGCGATGCCCCTCGTCGGCGCCCACGCCACACCGGCCATCACGACCTCACCGCCCGGCAGCACTCGGCCGTGATTCGGGACGTCGATGCGCGACTGGGTCTTGATCGGACCCTCCTTCGACCAGCCGCGGGGAATCCAATAGCCGTCGAAGCCCTCCCACGTCGTCAGCTCGATCTCCTCGAGCCACTTCGTCGCGGAGACGTAGCCGTAGAGCCCAGGCACGATGAGACGCGCCGGGTAGCCGTGGCGCGGCGGCAACATGTCACCGTTCATCCCGATCGCGAGGAGCGGATCCCGACCGTCGAAGGCGACCTCGGTCGGGAAGCCGGCTGTCCACCCATCGACGGAGCGGCCGACGATCTGCGTAGCCCCCTCTCGCACCCCAGCCCGGTCGAGCAGCTCGCTGAGCCTGACTCCGGTCCACTTGGCATTGCCGACGAGGGTGCCGCCGACGTCGTTGGAGACACATGCGATCGTGACGTAGCGCTCGTACAGCGGCATCGCCAGCAGATCGGAGAAGGTGTACTCGAGCTCGGTCTCCACCATACCGGTGATCCGCAGCCGCCAGCTGTCGATATCGGGACGGGGCACGACCAGTGCGGTGTCGATCCGGTAGAACTCGTCGTTGGGAACGACGATGGGCTCGAGTCCGTCGACCGCAAAGCTCGCCCCCGCTCCGGGAGCGTCGACGCGCTTGGCGGCGGAGGGCAGGTCGATGGACGACCGCACCCGCTCCGACCGGGAGATGATCATCGAGCGGCCGACCGTCCCGGCGACCAGCGCAGTTGCTCCGGCACCTGCGACGCCCGTCATGAACCTGCGCCGGCCCGGATCGTCCGGACGACCGTCGGTGGGCATCGCGACCGGTTCCACTGCTCCTGCTGCTTGCGTGCGCATCAGGCGGCGGAGTACGACCAGCCCGAGTCCGGCGCCACCCGCAACCGTGAGTACGGTGGCGATGGGTTCGAACGACGGTTGCGAGAAGGCCGCAGCGATGCCGAGGACGGCGAACGCGGCGAAGGCCGCAGGACCCGCCCAGCGCCGGGTGCAGCTCAGGCGACCCGCGATGGCGCCGGCGACCAATCCGACGAGGACCGTGCCGATGGCGAGCGCTCCCTTGTCGGCCGTGCCGAAGACGTCGATGGCGAAGCGCTCGATGAACGACGGAGAATAGTCGACGACGTAGGTCCCCACCGAGGAGATCGCCGACGGCACGCGGTCCGTGATCCCGGCGACGAGCTCCGTGAGGCCGAGGGCGAGACCGGCGGCGACCGCGCCGGCCAGCGCAGCCCTGCGGCCGTCGAGCGAAACGGGTGGGTCGAATGTCATGAACACGGTCTACCACGGTGCACGGCGGTACCCCTACCTCAGGGCCATTACGAAAGAATGAAATCCCAGGGACGCCGTCCGGATCCGCCAGGGACAACCTCCCCGGTTATCACAGCTAGCGCTGCCGCTTGTGGTGCGCCCACGACAGGAACTTCTGCTTCGGCCACGTGTTGGCGACGCTCGCCTTGTCGACCCAGCCGCGCCGCGCATTGCGCACACCCCAGCGGAGATTGTCGAACTCGCGGACGTGATGCGCATCCGTGGCGATGGTGAAGACGAGGCCGTCGACCGCCCGCGCCCGGCGGAGCAGGTCGGCGGGGACATCGAGCCGGTCGAGATGGCAATTGATCTCCAGCGCGGTGCCGGTGGCGACGGCGGCGGCGAAGACTGCATCGGCGTCGAGAGCGATGCCCGGACGCTGCCCGATCTTCCTCCCGGTGAGGTGGCCGATGGCGTTGACCGCCGGATGCGCCATGGCCGTCGTGATCCTCGCCGTCTGCTGCTCGGCAGGAAGGTCGAAATGGGAATGCACCGACGCCACACACCAATCGAATCCCATGAGGAAGTCGTCGTCGTAGTCGAGGGAGCCGTCCGGGGCGATGTTCAGCTCGGCACCGTGCAGGATGGTGAGCTTCGGATACTCGTCGCGCAGGCGCGCGATCTCCTCCCGCTCCGCCAGCACCTCGTCCCGCGACAGCCCGTTGATCGCCAAGTTCTCGGCGTGTTCGGTGACGGCGACGTAGCGATAGCCGCGGCCGGCGGCTGTGGCGATCATGTCGTCGAGCGAGCTCCGCCCATCGCCGGACCATGTGGAGTGGACGTGGAGATCGCCGCGGATGTCCCCTTCGGTCACCAGGTCCGGCAGGCTTCCCGAAGCGGCCAGGGCAATCTCGCCGGTGCCCTCACGCATCTCCGGCGGGATGTACGCGAGACCCAGCGCCGCGTAGATGTCCTCCTCGGTCGCCGCGGCGATCACCTCGTTCGTCTCGGCGTCGGCGAGGGCGTACTCGTTGAGCGTCTGCCCGGCGGCCAGGGCCCGTTGGCGCAGCTCGATGTTGTGCTGCTTCGACCCGGTGAAATACAGGGTCGCCGCACCGAACTCGCCCGGCTGCACGACGCGAAGGTCGATCTGGAGCCCGTTGCGAGTCACGACCGACGACTTGGTCGTTCCGTGGCCGAGAACGTCGGCGACGACGGGCAACTCGACGAATGCATCCATGATCGGCGGCCCGTCGTCGGAGGCCACCACGATGTCGACGTCGCCGATCGTCTCCCGGAAACGGCGCAGGCTGCCACAGTGCTCGACCCGCTCGACACCGTCCATAGCTGCGAGCGCGGCGACGACTTCGGCGGCAACGGGGAACACGGCGCCGATGGGGGTGCGATGGTCCTTGCCGTGCAGACCCAGTCGTTCGATCGACTTGGCGATCTTCTCCTCGGACTTGGCCCCCAGACCGGGAAGCTCCCGCAGCTGCTCGGCCGCAAGCGCCGCCTTGAGATCGTCGATGTTCTCGATGCCGAGCTCCTCGCGGAGCATCACGACCGTCTTGGGTCCCAATCCGGGAATACGGGTCAGCGCAACGAACTCCGGCGGGTACTTCTCGCGCAAACGCTCGATCGTGTCGAGGGTCCCCGTCTCGGCGATCTGCCGGATCTTCGCCGCCGTGCTCTTGCCGACACCTTCGAGCTGCTGCATCTGCGCGTCGGTCAGCTCCTCGACCGACATGGGATGGTCCCGAACCGCCCCCGCCGCCTTCTCGTACGCTCGGACCCGGAACGCTTGGGGGCTGCCTTCCTCCAACTTCAACAGATCGGCGAGCTCCTGCAGGACACGGGCGATCTCGGCGTTGCCGGCCACGGTCAGAGCGATACTGCCGAGAAGGCTACGAAGCCACCCAACAGCAGCGCGGCCTCGAACCGCATGACCTTGCCGGTCCGGGCGAACAGGCCGGCAACGGCCACGGCCCCGATCATCCACACCAGTTGCTCGAGCCCCAGATCGATGAGCGGTGCCGGACCAACGCTGCCGGCCGCCCCGGCGACGGCGAGCGAGTTGAACAGATTCGAGCCCACCACGTTGCCGACAACGAGGTCGGGTGCCGCCCTGCGAGCCGCCGCAATGGCGGTCGCGAGCTCGGGCAGGCTCGTGCCCACACCCAGCATGATGCCGAGGAAGGTCGCCGACAGCTCGAACTCCTCGCCGAGGTCGAGCGCACCGTTGAGCAAGATCTGGGCACCGAGCACCGTTCCGATGAGCGCGAGCACTCCGACGACGATCTCGAATGCGAGGGCGGGCTGCTCCTCGGTGAACTCCTCGATCTCGTCGGCGGCAATGAGGTCGCTGGGTCCGTGGCTCGCCGACCAGCGGATGAGAAGGTACAGGGCGCCCGCCATCCCGGCCATGAGGGCAAACCCCTCGAAGCGGTCGACCTTCCCGTCGACAAGCACGGCGGCGAGTCCGATGACGGCGAACAGCATCAGGGTGCCCTCGCGCCGGATCACCTGCACGCGGGACGCGACCGGGCGGAAGACTGCGGCGGCGCCCAGCACCAGCGTCACATTCGCCGTGTTGGAGCCCACGACATTCGCCATCGCAACATCGAGCTCGCCGTTGCCGCTGGCCAGCGACGACACCAGCAGCTCGGGCAGCGAAGTCCCCAAGCCGACCACGAGCGCACCGATGAGCACGGCAGATACGCCAAGCGCCGAGGCGACCCGGACGGCGCTGGCGACGAGTCGATCCGACGCGAGAATCAGGATCACCAGACCACCGATTACGGCGAGGATCGCAACGTGCATGTTTCCCCTGAGCGGAGTGAAGGACCGACGAGGGATCCTACCGGTTCGCCGCCACCGTACCGCAGGCGCGGCGGGTTCGCAGCGGTACCGGCCGCACTAGCCTCACCATCGTGGCGAGACGCCGCACCGCACCTCCTGAGCCGTTAGCCAGCATGTCGCACCCCAACGATCGCCTTCACCAGACTTGGGTCCACTCGGACCGAGCCGTTCCGGCGCGCTTCGTGCGGCCGCTGCTGCGATTCACCCACATCGAGGCGGGCGGGGGCATCGTTCTCCTCGTTGCCGCGATCGTCGCACTCCTCTGGGCCAACGCCCCCTTCGGAGAGACGTACAAGGAGTTCTGGGACACGCACCTGACGATCGATCTGGGAACCTTCCACTTCGACGAGTCGCTCAAGCACTTCGTGAACGACGCGTTGATGGTCATCTTCTTCTTCGTCGTCGGCCTCGAGATCAAGCGCGAGCTCGTCGTCGGCGAGCTGAACGACGTGAAGCGAGCGTCGCTCCCGGCGTTTGCGGCGGTCGGCGGCATGGTGGCCCCGGCGCTCATCTACGTGGCGTTCGTTTCGGGGACCGGTGGCGAAGCCTCTCAGGGCTGGGGGATTCCGATGGCCACCGACATCGCATTCTCCGTCGGGGTCATCTCGCTGCTGGGCCGGCGCGTATCGGTCAACGCCAAGCTGTTCCTGCTTGCGCTGGCCATAGCCGACGACATCGGGGCGATCGCCGTCATCACCATCTTCTATACGTCGGACCTCGCCCTCGGATGGCTGCTGGCCGCCGTCGGCGGACTCGCCGTCGTGTATCTGTCGCAGCGGGTGAACATCCGCTCCATGCTGTACTACGTCGTCCTCGGTGTCGCCATCTGGTTCTTCGTGTTCGAGTCAGGCGTGCACGCCACCCTTGCGGGAGTGGCGCTCGGACTGATGACCCCGGTGTACTCGTACTACTCCGACTCCGACTTCCGCCGCCATGGGACGTGGATCCTCAACCGCTTCGAAATGGACGCTGCATCACCGCGGGCCCGGGAGCGCATCGACGCCGATGCCCTCGAACTCTCCTCGATCGCCCGCGAGTCGGTCTCTCCGCTCGATCGTCTCGAACGGGTGCTGCATCCGTGGTCATCGTTCGTCGTGGTGCCGCTCTTCGCCCTGGCCAACGCCGGCATCCGATTCGCCGACATCGACGTCGGCGAAGTGGTGACCAGCTCGGTGTCGCTCGGCGTGGCGTTCGGACTCGTCGCCGGGAAGGTGATCGGCATCACGCTGGCGACGTTCCTCGCCGTCCGCTTGGGTGTCGGGGTGCTGCCCCGCCGTACGGGGTGGCGCCAGATCGTCGGATTGGCGTCGCTGGCCGGCATCGGGTTCACCGTCTCCCTGTTCATCGCGGAGCTGGCTTTCACCGGCGACGGATTCTCCGACGCCGCCAAGATGGGCATCTTCATCGGCTCGACCGTGGCCGGGCTGCTCGGCTACTCGCTGCTGCGCTCGTCGCCGACACCGGAGGAAGAGATCGACGCCGCGCGCGAGCGCATGGGGTTGGACGAGTACACCTACGCCGAGGAGGTGAGCGATGCCGAGTGACGTGCGCGAGGTTGCGGTGCGTACGGCCGACGGAGATCGAGTGCGCTTCGGCGAGGCATTCGACCGACCCACGCTGCTGATCAAGGTCCGCTACTTCGGCTGAGCGCCGTGCCTCGACTACCTGTCGCAGGCTGCGGCAGTTAACGACACGGTGGTGGCCAGTGGCGGCGCGATCGTCGGCGTCGGACCGCGGGCCCCCTACCAGGCGGCTCACCTCATGAGCACCTCGATTCCGTACCGCCTGCTGCTCGATCCGGATGATCGGCTGACACCGGCACTCGACCTGCACCGGCAGAGCTTGCTCGGCTTTCTCTTCAGCCTGAGGGCCTGGCTGCGCTGGGTGCGGGCGTTCCTTCGTCACCGCCGCCAGTACCGAATCACGGGTCACTACTCGGCGGTGCCGACCGTTGCCGTCGTGACGCCCGACGGTGGCGTACCGTGGATCCGCCGCGGTCGCGGCATCGGTGACTATCCCCCGCTGGACGACGCGCTCGCCGCGCTCGCCGCGGCGACGGGGAACACCGGCCTCGCTTGACCGGTTGACCCCGCCATGGAGAACGTACGCGGGCCCAACCCGATCGCGGTGGCCTGGTCGATGTTGCTGGCGCTGCGCAGCCGGCATCCGCACCCCACCGGATCGGCCACCGTCGACCATTCCGCTCTCCGGCCGACCCTGACGCAACTGCAGCGGCACGGGACGCCCGCCCTTCCGGATCTGCGCGACGAACTTGCCCGCTACCGCAGGCAGCTCGAGGACGTCGCACCCGATACGCTGAGCCGGGATGAGGCGCTCGCCTACTGGCTGAACCTGTACAACGCCGGCGCCCTCGACCTCGCCGCAGCCTCCACGATTGCGCAGTCGCCCAGCGTCCTCCGGGTCCCGGGGGGCTTTCGCCGGCCGTGGGCGACCGTTGCCGGCGAGACCCTCTCGCTCGACGCGATCGAGCACGGCAAGATCCGGCGTTTCGGCGACCCGCGCATCCACGGCGGCCTCGTGTGCGGCTCGGCATCGTGCCCGACGCTGCGCCACGAACCGTACGGCGGAGCGGCTCTCGACGCCCAACTCGATGACCAATTGCGCAGCTTCCTCACCGCCGGCGGCGCGGTCGCCGATCGACGCGAAGGCGTGCTCCGGCTGAGCAGGGTGTTCCTCTGGTACGGCGCCGATTTCGTTCGGCCACAGCGCATGCCGACATGGGTCCCTGCTTCGAAGCGCCGCATCGCCGCCGCCGTCGCTCCCTGGCTCGACGAGGCGACAGCCGCGTGGCTGCAAGCCGAACGTCCCTCGATCGAATTCCAGCCCTACGACTGGTCCCTGGCCTGCGCGGTCGGGTGACCGATCGAGCCCGCCCTCGCCATCACGAGGCGACGCACCAGCCGGAGGCGCCCGGCGCCGGATCCCCCCGGCCGCCCAATCAAACCGTTCCGTCTGCCGCTACGGAACATGAGCTGGGGCATCCAGCGCCCGACCGCGGGGTCTGGCGTCCACAGGACTTGTGGACTCTGGGCACCGGCGCGGCACTCCCATACGATCGACGCACGGCGAGAGGCGGTGCCATGGGAACGCTGACTTCCATCAATCCGCGTACCGGGGAACCGGCCGGCGCCGTCGCGACGGCGACCGTCCACGACGTCCGGAACGCCGTCGACAGATCTCGCAAAGCGTTCCGCGACTGGTCGAACTCGTCCCCTCGCGAGCGGCGGCCATATCTGCAGGCCTACAAACGCACCGTACTCGCCAACACCGACCACATCGCTGCCGTCGTCCGCGCCGAAACCGGCAAGGACCTCGCCGACGCCTACCTCAGCGACGTCCTCCCGGCGCTCAACGTCATGGACTTCTATGCCCGCCGCACCGAGAAGCTCCTCCGTCCGCGGCGGGGGCCGGCGTGGCCGTATCCCATGGTGCGCAGCTGGACCGAGTACCGGCCCCGCGGCGTCGCCGCCGTGATTGCGCCCTACAACGCCCCGTTCTTCGTCGCGATGCTGGGGACATTCCCGGCGATCGCGGCAGGGTGCGCGGCGATCCTGAAACCGTCCGAGCTCACACCACTGACCGGCGAGCTGATCGGCAAGCTGGCCGCCGCGTCGGGTCTTCCCTCGGATGTGGTGCAGGTCGTTCAGGGCGACGGCGCGGTCGGCGCTGCACTCGTCCGCTCCGGCGTCGACATCGTGTCCTTCACCGGCTCCCCTCCGACGGGGCGCGCCGTGCTCGCCGAGGCGGCCGACACCCTGACCCCGGTCATCCTCGAGCTCGGCGGCAAGGATGCGATGGTGGTGCTCGACGACGCCGACGTGGGCGAGGCGGCGCGGTGTGCCGTGTGGGGGGCAACGCTTCTCGCCGGCCAGACCTGCATCAGCGTCGAGCGGGTCTACGTCTCGCCGCGAGTCGCCGGGGAGTTCATCGCCGCTGCCGAGGAAGCCCTCGATCATCTGGCGATCGGCACCGACGATGCACGAGACATCGGGCCGCTGATCGACCCGGAGCAGTCCGCCATCATCGCCCGGCAGGTTGCAGACGCGGTCGCCAAGGGAGCGACGATCCGGCGCGGGGGCAAGCCGGTCGCCATCGGGGGTGGTGCGTACTACCAGCCCACGCTGCTGACCGGCGTCGACCACTCGATGGAGGTGATGCAGACCGAGACGTTTGGTCCGGTGCTCGCGGTCATGGAGGTAGCGGACGAGGCAACCGCGCTGCGGCTGGCCGACGATTCGCGCTACGGGCTGCACGGATCGGTCTGGTCGAGCGACAAGCCGCGAGCTTCGCGCCTCGCTGCGGGACTCGACACCGGAACGGCCGCGGTGAACGATCATCTCATCAACGCCTTCATCCCCGGAGTGCCGGTGGGTGGCATCAAGGACTCCGGGTTCGGGCTGCAGATGGGCCCGGAAGGGCTGCGCTCCTTCTGCCACGCGAAGTCGATGACGTCGCCCCGCCTCGCCACGACCACGCGCCTTTTGCTCGGCGGGCGGTGGATGCCGCGCCGCCGGGGACCGGCATACTGGCGGAGACTCGCCAAAGCTCTGTTTCGTTGGTGAGCCGAGACGGTCGCCCATCTCGCCGCCGGCCTCG
>JBFFFX010000070.1:0-9618 GCA_041557775.1 Acidimicrobiia bacterium
GCGGCATCACCCGCGACCTCTCCTGGGGCGTGCCGGTGAGGAAGGGCAAAGTGGCGCGGCTCCACCGTCGCTTCTGAAGGAGGCTCCGTCGCTCGGAATCCGACTGAATCTCGCCTCGTCGCTACGAATCGGCTGCGACCAGCAGATCGTCATAGGCCACGAGCGTCATCTTGGCTCCGCTGAGCCATAGGTAGACGTACTCCGTCGTCGACGTGGACTCGTCAAAGGGGTCCTGGCTCATGTCCACGTCAGGGGATCGCAGCCAGCGCCACAAGCGTGTGCGCACGTCGCCTCATGCGAACTCCGATCGAGAATGTCGCCTCGGACGGCGTCCTCATGTGTCAGTGTGCCGCACGGGGGCGGGACGGTCTAGGGACTCGGGGCCCGCTGCGGTCCCGGATGCTCCGGCAAATGAGGAGGCGTAGTCTCTCGCACATGGCCTCTCATTCCATGACCGAGTTGATCGAGCGCAAGCGGGACGGCGGCGAGCTCACCGCCGACGAGTTGCGCTGGGTCATCGCCCAGTACACCGCCGATCGCCTGCCGGACTACCAGATGTCGGCGCTGCTCATGGCGGTCGTCTTCTGCGGTATGACACCTGCGGAGCTGTCTGTGTGGACCGAGGCGATGCTGTACTCGGGCGAGGTGCTCGACTTCGATCACGTCGCCGCACCGAAGGTCGACAAGCACTCGACGGGTGGGGTGGGCGACAAAGTGAGCATCCCGCTGGCTCCCATGGTCGCCGCGTGCGGTGTGGCGGTGCCGATGATGTCCGGGCGCGGACTCGGCCACACGGGCGGCACGCTGGACAAGCTCGAGTCGATCCCCGGGTTCACCACGGCGCTCGACCCGGCCGAGTTCCGTCGCGTGCTCGAGAAGCACCACCTGGTGCTTGCCGGACAATCGGAGACGCTCGTCCCCGCCGATCGCCGAATCTATGCCCTACGCGACGCAACGGGCACCGTCCCCTCGATTCCCCTGATCGCGTCGTCGATCATGTCCAAGAAGCTCGCCGAAGGGCTCGACGCGCTGGTGCTCGACGTCAAAGTCGGGTCCGGCGCCTTCATGAAGGACGAGGCCTCGGCGCGCCTGCTCGCAGAGACCATGGTCGGCGTCGGCGAGACCCACGGGACGATGGTCGTCGCGCTGCTCACGGACATGGATCAGCCGCTGGGAATGGAGATCGGCAACGCCTCCGAGATCCGCGAGTCGCTCGACGTGCTGCGAGGCGGCGGTCCGGACGACCTCGTCGCGCTCACCTACCGCCTCGGCACGGAGATGCTGCTGGCAGCCGGCATCACCCGCGACCCGGACGAAGCTCACAGCCGCCTCGAGCACGTCGTGGCATCGGGCGCCGCCATCGACAAGTTCGCCGAGGTCGTTGCCGAGCAGGGAGGAAACGCCAACGTCGTGCTCCACCACGACCTGCTGCCTTCGGCGCAGCACAGCCACGATCTCCTC
Source organism: Acidimicrobiia bacterium (assembly GCA_041557775.1). Lineage (GTDB taxonomy): Bacteria > Actinomycetota > Acidimicrobiia > Spongiisociales > UBA5794 > DATHZQ01. Next base: position 1,462 of record JBFFFX010000070.1, read on the forward strand.
GCGGACCGCAGCGGGATCGTCGCCCGGTGCGACGCATTGGACCTCGGCCTCGCTTCGGTGCGCCTGGGGGGCGGGCGCCAGCAGAAGGAGGACGAGATCGATCCCGCCGTCGGGATCACGCTGCGCAAGAAGGTGGGCGACGCCGTCGCCGCGGGCGACGTCCTGGCGACCATCGCCTACAACGACGAAGGCCGGCTCGCGTCGGCATTGCCCCTTGCGGAGCGAGCATGGCACGTCACCGACGAGGAGCCGGAGCCCTCGCCGCTGATGCTCGGCGAGGTACGCGGCTGACTCACCCGCCGAGCGGCTGAACGACCATCCCAGCGAGGCACTCGCGGGATTTGAGTGAAGGCCCGATATCCGTAACATCGCGGGACGAAAGACACCGAGAGGAGCCCGTCCCCATGAAGGTGGCCTCATGAAGATCGCCGTCTGCGCAAAGCAGATTCCCGATCCGGCGACGCCGTACGCGCTCGACCCGACGACGCACTTCGTCGTACGGCCGGATGATCAGGTACTCGACGACACGGACCGGTATGGGATCGAGGTTGGACTCCAGCTCGCCGAGGCGGCCGGAGAAGGGTCCTCCGTCACCGTGGTCTCGATGTCGCCATCTGGCTCGCTCCAGGGCATCCGGCAGGCATTGGCGATGGGCGCCGACAAGGCGGTCGTCATCGACGACGATGACCTCCGCGGCGCGGAAGCTCTCACCACCGCGCGGATCCTCGCCGCCGCCATCGCCCGCGAGGAGGCCGACGTCGTCATCGCCGGCACGGAGTCGACGGACGGCTACTCCGGCATCGTCCCGCAGCAGATCGCCGAGATCCTCGGGATGCCGTCCCTCACCTTCGCCCGCAAGGTCGAGAAGACCGACGGAGGAATCCGAATCGAGCGCCAAACCGGCGGCGGCTACGACGTCGTCGAAGCGGCCGCGCCCGTGCTGCTCTCGGTGACCTCGGGGGCCGTCGAGCCCCGCTATCCCACGTTCAAGGGAATCATGCAGGCGAAGTCGAAGCCCATCGACACGCTGACCGCTGCGGACCTCGGCGTGCAGATCACCACCCAGCAGCAGATTCGAACCGTCGAGCCGGTCCCGGCACGGCAGGCGGGCGAGGTGATCGAGGACGAGGGCGATGCCCACGAGCGCATCGTCGCGCTTCTCGAGCAAGTGAAGGTGATCTGAGATGGCATTCATGGTCTTTGCGGACGGCACCGGCGAGGAGGCACCGGCTGCCGCCCTGGAAGCGCTGACGAAGGTCGCCTCGCTCGGCGGCGAGTCGTGCGTGTTCCACGTCGGCCCCGGATCGGACGAGGCCTTCGCCGCGTACGGGGCGCACGGGGCCTCCAAGGTCTTCCACCTCGACACCGATAACGCGCTGCCGTCCGCCCAGGCGACCGCCGCCCTCGCCGACGTGTGCGAGGTCGGCGACGTGCTGCTCTTCTCCATGGGCAATCTCGATCGCGACGTGGCCGGCCGGCTCTCGGCGCGCGCCGGCGTTCCCGTGCTGGCCAACGCGGTCGACGTGGCGTTGCAGGACGGCGCCGTCGTCGTGACCAACGAGATACTCGGCGGCACGACCCGCGTGCTCACCGGATCGATGAGCGAAGAGGCCACGATCGTCATCGCCCGCCCCAAGGCCTTCCCGGCCGAGCCGAGCGGCGGCGGAGCCCCCGAGGTGGTGCCGGTGCCGGTGCCCGACGTCGGTCACGCCGGGAGTGCGGTGGTCACCGAGCATCACGTGGAGGAGAGCGAAGGCCCCGACCTGGAGGCCGCCAAAGTGGTGGTTTCCGGGGGCCGCGGACTCGGCAACGCCGAGAACTTCGCGATCGTCGAGGAGCTCGCCAAGCTGCTCTCCGGAGCCGTCGGCGCCACCCGCGCCGTCGTCGACTCAGGTTGGGTTCCGTACGCGCTCCAGGTCGGCCAGACCGGCAAGACGGTCAAGCCCGACGTCTACATCGCCTGCGGCATCTCCGGTGCGATGCAGCACATCGTCGGGATGAAGGACTCCTCGACGATCATCGCCATCAACAAGGATGCCGAAGCGCCGATCTTCGGTCTCGCCGACCTCGGCGTGGTCGGCGATGTCCACAAGGTCGTCCCCGCGTTGATCGAGGCGTTGAAGACGAGGGGCTAGGAGGCAGCTCCGCCATCGCGGGATTGCTGCTGGCGGCGGCCTGCGCGGGGTCAGCTCCCCGCCGCCGGAGCGAGGGCCGCATCTGTCGCGGTGTTACGCGGTGCCGGGGTACTGTCTACTCGTGGAACCCGGGACCCGACGGCTCGCCGCGATCCTCGTCGCCGACGCGGTCGGGTACTCGAGGATGATGGCCGACGACGAAGAGGCGACGCTGGCCGCGCTTCGGGCGCATCGGACGGCGATCGATCCGGTGATCCTGAATCACGGTGGCCGCATCGTGAAGTCGACGGGCGACGGGGTGCTCGTCGAGTTTCCCTCGGCGACCGATGCCCTCCGATCAGCCATCGAAGTCCAAGCCGTGATGAAGGCGCGCAACGAGGATCTCCCGGCCTCGCGACGCATGGAGCTGCGGCTGGGCCTCAATGTGGGGGACGTGGTCGTCGACGAGGCCGGCGACGTATACGGCGACGGCGTGAACGTCGCGGCTCGCGTCGAGCCGCTCGCCGACCCGGGCGGCATCGCGATCACGAGCGCCGTGCTCGACGCCGTGCGAGGCAAGATCGACGCCGACTTCACGGACGGCGGAGAGCACGAGCTGAAGAACATCCCCCGTCCTGTCCGGGTCTGGAGGGTCGGGACAGGCCGGCTCGCGCCCCCGGCGACGCCGAAGCCGGTACGGCGCACCCTTGCCACCGTCGCCGTCCTGCCCTTCGACAACATGAGTGAGGATGCGGAGCAGGAGTACTTCGCCGACGGCATCACCGAGGACCTGTTGACGGCACTGTCGTACAACCGGGACCTCGGCGTCATCGCTCGAAACTCGACGTTTGCCTACAAAGGCAGCGCCACCGATGTTCGCGTGGTGGCAAGGGAGCTCGACGCCACTCACGTGGTGGAGGGAAGTGTTCGCAAGGCCGGTGATCGGGTGCGGGTGACGGCACAGCTCATCGACGCCGAGACCGGCCATCACGTCTGGGCGGAGCGATACGACCGCAAGCTGGACGACATCTTCGAGCTCCAAGACGAGCTGGTGACTGCCATAGCCGCGAAGCTGAGCCCCACGCTCTGGGATGCCGCGGCCAAACGGCGAATGACCCGCGACGAACGATCGCTCGACGCATGGGATCTCACGATCCGAGGTCGGTTCGAATACAACAAGATGACCGTCGATGGCCTGCTCGCCGGCATCGCGCTGTTCGAACGGGCACGTGAGTTGGAACCCGACTTCGTCGCCCCGTTGAGCGGTGCCGCCGGCGCCTGGCTCGTGCTGGGCGTGCATGGCTGGCGTGACGGCGGGACCAACCCGATCGAACGCGGCCTGGCGCTCGCCGAAGCCGTCAAGAAGCACGACAGCGACGACTACTGGGCGCTCAGCACGCTTGCGGCAGCGAGCGTCATGTCGGGGAGGCCGACCGACGGGTTGCAGTACGCGCGGCGGATGATCGAAGCCAACCCACATGCCTCGGCCGGGTTCCACATGCTCGGTGCGAACCTCACGGCGATCGGACACCTCGAGGAAGCGATCGCCGCATCGACTGAAGCATGGCGCCTCGCCGGACACGAGCCGATGCGCTACGACATCGCCAACGACCTCGCCTACGGCCACTATCTCGCCGGGGCCTACGACGCCGCGCTGACCTGGGGCGAGCAGGCCATCGCACTCGTCCCCGGCTACTTCCAGACGCTGGTGCTGCTGGCGGCGGCCTGCGGACAGCTCGATCGGATCGAAGAGGGACGGCGATACGTCGACGCCGTGCTGGCGGCGAGACCCGACTTCAGCTGTGCACGCTATCGCTCACGCATCGTCTACCGGCGGGACCAGGACCGCGACCACATCGTCGACGGGCTCGTCAAAGCAGGCCTGCCGGCCTGAGATCAACGCACGAGCCCCGACGGTCCGATGGACGAAGGCATCGCCGATGGGCTCATCACGAGCCGCCATGGCGCTTCGCGTGGCCTCCTGGTGCTACTCCCCGACCAGCGTGCGCTGCACGGCATCCGTGAATACGAACGTCGCGGACCGGTGCTCGTGCTCTGAGCCGTCCCTCGCGAGCCAAGGATCCCGGACAACCTCTGGCAACCGCTAGCGGCGGACGGTCCAGACCGGCGTCGGCTCGACGAAGCCCTTGAGATCGACCTCGCCGGCAGAGTCGAATTCGAAGCCTTTGCCCAGTGCCAGCTGGCGAACGGAATCGGCCGCAACGATCTCACCCGGATCGCCGATGGCGCACAATCGGCTCGCTTGGGCAACGACCGTCCCGTGGATGTCGTCGTCCTCATGTATGGGCTCTCCCGCCGCCAGGCCGACTCGAATCCGCAGCGGATTGTCCGCAACTCGGTCTTGAAGCGCGATCGCAAAGGCAAGTGCGTCCGAATTCGAACCGAAGTAGATGAGACTCCCGTCGCCGAGATTCTTGACGACGGTGCCGCGATGCTTCGATGCCGTCTCCGCCACCACGGCTTCGATCGCCCTGATCGCAGCGCGGCCGGCGTCGTCGCCCGCTGTGCGCACGAATTCCGTCGAACCCACCACGTCGGTGAAGACCACCGTCCGGATGCTCGATGCGGACGGAGCCACATATCGACGCGGCGGATCCAGCAGATCATCGATGGCCTCCAGCACGGAGCCGCGGTCGGCGGCGTAGGGGGCGAGTCTCCCCCGGACGGTGCGAAGCTGCGCATTGGGGATCCGGGTCGCCAGTCTCCTCGCATCCGGCAACGTCTCGATCTCGGCGTTCTGTGCGCACAGGATCAACGTTGGCGCCCTCACCTCGGACAGCAGAGGCGTAGCGTCCCACTCGAGTTGCGCCATCGATACTGCTTCGTTGCCACCCAGCGACACGTCCACGGATTTGCGCGTCAGCGCGATCCAGTGCTGTGCCTCATCGGCGGGCATCGCGGACTCCCACATCGACACCGGCAGCGCAGCCCGCGACTCGTCCGACAGCCGGTACAGCGCTTGCGCCGCGCGGACAAACGGCTCCAAGAAGCTCGACGGGATCGCGGCAACGGCATCGCACAGAATGAGCGCCCCCACCGAGTCGGGGTGTCGCGCCGCGTAGGCGATCCCGACGGGACCAACCGACGCCATGGCCATCAGCGAAAAGCGGTCGAGCCCGCACGCGTCCACGACCGCAGCGATGTCGAGCGACAGATGATCGACGGACATCCCGATCTGACTTCCGGAGACCGGGGCCCGGACCCCGACGAAAGGATTGTCCGACATCCCGAAGCCACGGAAGTCGAGCCGAACCACGCGGTACCGATCCGCCAGCGCCGCGTAGAGAGACGCGATCGATGGGACGGACCACTCTGCTTCGAGGTGGTTGAGACTCAGGTTCTGGATGATCACCAGCGGCGGGCCCGAGCCGATCTCCCAGTAGGCGATGCCGACGCCGTCCTCGGTCGTGGCGAATCTGATGTCGTACGCCGGCATGTCCACGAGCCGAGGCTACCGCCACCCCTCGCATTCCGGAGTGTCGCCCACCACCGTCAGACGCGGCGGCCCACGAGCGCAAGGAGCTGCTCTTGAGGTGAAGCGTGGTCCGCAACGTCGAGCTGCGGTTCGTAGGCGCTGCCTGCCCGGCCGGACTCGACGGCCGGACGGATGATCCGGTCGGCCATCTCGACCAGCGCGGGATCGAGCGCGGTGTCTTGGCCGGTGGCTTTGGCGACATCCCACCCGTGCAGAAGCTGCTCGGTCATCATGATGCCCAATACGACGCTTCCGGGAACCTCACCCATCGACGTCTGCAACAGTCGCTCGGATGTGCCTTCGACTTCGAGTGCCGCCAGCACCGAGTCGACCCCGGCGCGGTAGGCGGTCGTGCGGTCGTCGGCGGAAGAGCCGCCCTCAAGGGAGCTTCCCGCCAGGGCGGCGACGAAATGAGCGTTGCCCTCGATGAGATGTTCGACGACGGTCTGCACGTCCCAGTCACGGCACGGAGAGGCGTCGTGCAGCTGATCGGCCCGGACCCCGGCGATCCGTAGCTCTGCCCACTCGCTCGCCTCACGGTAGGCATCGACCATCTCCATGTGAGATCTCCTTCGTGCGCAGACGCTGCCACCGGCGAGACGGTACTACCGACGTCGCACGGTGTGCCGGGGATGACTGCTCGCACGTCGTCAGACACAGATCGGCCAGGCATGCGGCGCCGGTTCTCCTGCGTAGCGACGGCAGGTGCGCGGCCGAGACAGCGGGTGGTCGCTAGCCCAGGTGCTCGGGGCCGAACGAGTGCGGCAACAGGTCCTCGAGGGTGTGGACCCGCATGCGGCCGCCCTGGCCCTGCACGATGACGCGCTCCACCTCGAACTCGCGCATGAGCTGGCGGCAGTTGCCGCAGGGGTAGCACTCGGCGGCGTCGAGGCATCCGACGGCGATCGTGTCGATCTTGCGCACGCCGGCGGCCGCGGCCGACGAGATGGCGTTGGCTTCGGCGCAGATCGTCGCCCCGAACGCGGCGTTCTCGACGTTCACGCCCACGATCTCGTCGCCCTCCGGCGTGACGACGATGGCGCCAACCCGGAACTTCGAATAGGGAGCGTAGGCGTTGGCCGCGGCGCGGCGGGCCCGATCCAGAAGCGCTCCCGCCTCGCCGCGGCTCATGGACCGAGCAACGCGTCGACGAAGGCCTCGGGGTCGAAAGGCACGAGGTCGTGCATCCCCTCGCCGACGCCGATGAACTTGACCGGCACGTCCAACTCCTCCTCGACGGCCACCGCCATGCCGCCCCGGGCAGTTCCGTCGAGCTTCGTGATCACGATCCCCGTCACCCCGACGGCATCGGTGAACGTTCGGGCCTGGTCCATCGCGTTCTGCCCGGTCGTCCCGTCGAGAACGAGCAGGACCTCGTCGATGTGACCGGCCTCGCGCCGCAACACCCGGCCCATCTTGGCCAGCTCATCCATCAGGTTGGTCTTCGAGTGCAGCCGGCCGGCGGTGTCGATGATCACGGTGTCGAGACTACGGGCCTTGGCAGCGTGATAGGCGTCGTACGCCACCGAAGCGGGATCGGCCCCCTCCTGACCGCCGACGACGTCGACGCCCACCCGGCTCCCCCAGGTGCGCAGTTGCTCGCCGGCGGCCGCGCGGAAGGTATCGGCTGCGCCGAGCAGCACGCGGTGCCCCTCGCTCTCGAGGTACGCGGCGAGCTTGGCGATGGAGGTCGTCTTCCCGGTGCCGTTGACGCCCACCACGAGGACCACCGAGGGCTTGGTGCTGCGGTGCACGACGCGGTCTCTTCCGCTCAACTTCTCGATGAGCTGCCGCTCCACCTCCAGCCTGGCTTCCTCACCGTTGCCGGGGGAACGGCCTCGCACCTGTTCCACGACGTCGATCGCCGTCGCGACGCCCAGATCGGCGCCCACCAGTGTGTCCTCGAGATCGGACCAGAACTCCGCATCGAGACGGGTCGAGCCGACCAGTGCCGACAGGCGCTCCGTGAGCGCACGCCGACTCTTGCCCAGGCGCTCCCGCAGACCGACTTCGCTTGGGGGAAGCGGCTCGGCGACCGGCGCAGGGCCGCGAGTCCGGAGCACGACGAAGCCCACGATCAACAGCACCAGCACGACAGCGGCACCAATGATGATGGGATCCACGAAGACCTCCGAGAACGTGAACAGGTCGAATGCTAGACGGGCCCACCCAGCCCGATTCAGTGCGTGCCGGCGCGCCTCAGGAACGGCGTACGACTCGGAACACGTCCTTGCCGGTGCCCTCGCTGATCGTGAAGTAGTCGCCGGACTGTGGGTCGAACGCCAACGCCTCTCCCTGCACCTCCACGGGCGAGGGAGCGGCGCACGGCGCCGCGGCGAAGGCGGCGGCAACGTCGAGGTCCTCTCTCGAGAAGAGCCACACGTGGTCGTAGCCGCGCAGGGCGATCACCGTCCCGTCGCCGCTGAAGTCCGCCGCCGTCGCCGAGTCTCCGTTCGGCAGATCCACCATTGCGATGCGCTCCAGCGGAACCTGCGAGGCGCCGTCGAGCGCCGCCGCCTCGGCCCGAAAGACCTTGGCGCGGCCGAC
>JBFFFX010000071.1:0-9614 GCA_041557775.1 Acidimicrobiia bacterium
GACGTGCTGGTGTCCCCGATCCGCGACCGCCACGGCGAGATCGAGTCGTTGCTGGCGGTGTCCAGGGACATCACCGAACAGGTCGAACGGATGCAGCCGGAGCGGCGCCTCATCGAGCTGGTCGCCGGGCTCCGGAGCAGAGTTCACTTGGGCGACCACCGTATCGGACCCGGTCGTGGCGGCGAGTGCGACGCCCCCTCCGGCGAGCAGGGCGACGGCGAACAACGACGTCATCAGTTTGCGCATCTCTCGAACTCCTCCTGCCGGTGGTCTGGGCTCCATCGTCGCTCGTCTCGGTGAGACCTGTTTGAACCAGACCTGAGAACCTCATGAAAACCCATCACAACTCTTCGACGGGAAGCCAGAATCCGACGGTGGCCCCACCGTACTCGTTCCTGCCGTCGATGAAGACCCGGCCGCCGTGTTCCTCGGCGATCTTCCTGACTATCGCGAGCCCGAGTCCAGAGCCGGGCGTGGGGCGGGCCGCGTCGGCTCGATAGAACCGATCGAACACTCGCTCCGCATCCTCGGGTGCGATGCCCGATCCGCGGTCGGCCACTGCGAGCCTGCCACCTTGGAGATGGACCTCGACGGGTGCCCCCTCTGGGCTCCACTTGTCCGCGTTGTCGATGAGGTTGCCGACGGCGCGTTCCAGCGCAGATACGCTGACATCGGCGGACGTCGCCGTTGCGATCACATCGATGCGCCTTCCGGTGCGGCGCCGGAAGCGGGCGGCGACGCGATCGACCAGCTCGTCCAGACGCACTCGCTGCGGGGCCTCGCCGACGGCGGACGAGTCGGCGGCCAGGTCGACCAGCTCGGCCGTCAGGTCGGTCAGCGCCCGCAGCTCGTAGCTCGCCGCCTCGAGCAACTCCGCCCGCTCTTCGTCGCTCAGGGTGGTCGCCTTGGCGAGCAGCTCGATGTTGGTCCTCAGGGCCGTCAGGGGCGTGCGCAGCTCATGTCCGGCATCCCGCACCAGTTGTTGCTGCTGCGTGCGGGAGCGCTCGAGGGCTTCGAGCATGGCGTTGAAGCTCTGCGCCAGCCGGCCCACCTCGTCGTCGCGTTCGACGGCGATCCTCGCCGCGAGCTCGCGGGTCTGGGCGACGTGTTCCACCGTCTCGGTGAGCCGGTCGACGGGACGCAGCGCGCTGCGAGCCACGACGAGGCCCACGGCGGCTGCGAGCAGCACGCCGATGCCCCCGGCGAGGGTCATCGTTCGGGTCACGCCTTCGAGCGTCGCGTCGACCTCTTCGAGAGAACGCGCGAGCTGAACGGCTCCGACCCCGCGGGGCAACGAGCTGGTGATCATGCGCATCCGCTCCTCGCCCTCGCCGACGGTACGGATCACCGGTCGCCCGGGAGATCCGGCCAAGTCGACGTCGACGTCGGACACCGGCAACCCCACCGGCTGGTCGGGCAGCGCGATCCTGCTGCCGTCGGGGAGGACGAGCTGGAAGAACAACGCGTCGAAACCCGTCTCACCGCGGCCGAGGAACTCCTCGGGGCCGAACCGGCGGAAGGCGCCCCGGCCCATCATCACGTCGCGGGGGCGCTCGCCGCGGATGATCAGCTCGACGACCTCGCCGACGTCGCCGGCACGCCGGAGCAAACTGGCGTCGATCTCGTCGATCAGCTCCTTACGGGCCACCGCCTGCGCCACCACCACCGCGATGACGAGGACGAGGGCGACCGCCGACGCCGAGATGATCGCCATGCGAGTGCGGAGCCTCATCGGGCGCCCCCAGGCAACGGCGAGCATCGTCGCCCCCTGCTCATGCCGGTCGAATCACATATCCGACGCCGCGCACCGTGTGGATCAGCCGGGGCCGACCGCCGGACTCCGTCTTGCGCCGAAGGTAGCCGATGTACACGTCGAGTGAGTTGGACGAGGTCTCGAAGTCGTAGCCCCAAATGCGCTCGTAGATGACCGAGCGATTGAGCACGATGCCGGAGTTCTGCATCAACAGCTCGAGCAGATCGAACTCCGTCTTGGTCAGCTCGACGAGCTCTCCATTGCGGCGCACCTCACGAGTGGCGGAGTTCATCGCGAGGTCGCCGACGGTCAACATCTCCGTCGTCGTGCCCTGCGCGCGCCGCAGCAACGCCCGCAGCCGAGCGAGCAGCTCCTCCAGGGCGAATGGCTTGACCAGGTAGTCGTCAGCGCCGGCATCGAGTCCGGCGACGCGGTCCGACACCGTCTCGCGGGCCGTCAGCATGAGGATCGGCGTCGTGTCACCTCGCGCCCGGATGCGACGGCACGCCTCGAGCCCGTCGATCAACGGCATCATCACGTCGAGCACGATGACGTCTGGCTCCTCGTTCATCACTGCCGACAGGGCCTCTGCCCCATCTCGGGCCGTCAACACCTCGTAGCCCTCGAAGGCGAGCGCGCGTTCGACCGCCTCGCGGACACTGCGGTCGTCCTCGACGACGAGGACTCTGGCTGCGTCGATGTGCGTCATGAGCTCGGTGTCCATCTCCCGCTCATCGTCGACCCACCCCATCGGAGGCGGCTGAGATCACTCTAAGGATTCGATGAGAGTCCCGGGCAGCGGCGGGCGCAGCAGCCCCTCAGCCATCGCGGCGTGATGCGAGGATCGCCCCGGCGATGACCATGGCGACGCCGACGATCGCCACCGGGGCGACCTCGTCGCCGCGGAATGCAACACCCAGCACGAGGGCCACGACGGGAATCACGTAGGTGATGAACGAGGCGCGTGTCGAGCCGACCCGACCGACGAGGGTGCCCATGATCACGAACGCGATCCCGGTGCCGAGCACGCCGGCGATCGCGACCGCCAGGAAGGGCCCCCACGCAAAGCGGCTCGCGGTCGCCGCCCAGACCCCGGGACCCAGTGTCCACACCGTCGCCAGAGTGAGCATGCGAGCCATCATCGGCAATGAGCCGTAGCGCTGCTGCATCGGCGCAGCGATGTTCACCGCCAGGCCGTAGCACGCCGTAGCGAGCACGACGAGGGCGACGCCCAGCGCCTCGGAGCTGCCCTCGCCGACGGAGGGGGAGCTGATCGCAACGACGCCCAGGAACCCGACGACGAGCCCGATCCCCGTGGCCGCCCGAGGCAGGCGGCGAAGCATGAGCACGGCGAAGATCGCGGCGAAGATCGGCACTGCTCCGTTGAGCATCCCGGTGATGGCCGAGTTGATGTACTGCTGGGCCATCGGGAACAGGGTGAACGGGATCGCCACCCAGACGAACGACAGGACCACGAGACGAGGCCAGTCGCCCCGGGCGATGCGACCGGTGCGCGCCTTGGGGACGAGCCACAGCGCACCTGCGCCGAGGCCTACCCGGAGCAGCGTGATGAGTCCCGGCTCGAAGGCCTCGAGGCCGATGTCCATGAGGAGGAACGACGCGCCCCAGATCAACGAGACGGACACGAACAGCGCCCAGTCGGACCCGGCGAATGCCTCGCGGTTCACGCCCTCGGACGTCGTCAGGATGCGGCGCGTTTGCGGTGTCGTGGTCATCGTCGAGAAGAACCCCTTGAGAGGCCGCATGGTTGCAGATCAACCCGGCAACCGAGTCGTGCGGCCGGCGATCCCAGCAAACACCCCGGTCAGCTCGTGCGCAGCGCCTCGGTCGGCGACATCCGAGCGGCGCGGATGGCCGGGTAGAGGCCCGCGATGGCACCGATGACGAGGGCCGCCGCGATGCCGCCGATCACCGCGACCGACGGGATGAGCGTCGCCCACCCCTTGTACGAGGCGTACGCGCTCGTGACCGCCACGCCGAGGCCGACTCCACCGATCCCCCCGATGGCGGCGAGGAGCAGGGCCTCTCCGAGGAACTGGAACGCGACGTGCCGCTTGGTCGCACCGAGCGCCCTCCGCAGACCGATCTCCGCACGGCGCTCGAGGACCGAGATCACCATCACGTTGGCGATGCCGACGCCGCCGACGAGCAGGGCCACGGCCCCGAGACCGAGAAACAGCGCGGTGAAGGCATCGTCGGCCGCCTCCTTGGCCTCGAGGGCATCGGAAGGCCGGTCGACCTCCACCTCCTCCGGCGTCTCTGGATTCGCCGTTGCGGCCAGCACGTTCATGACGTCATCGACCTGGGCCGGGTCCGTTCGCACGTAGACCGACGTGGGCACGTTGTCGTCGCCGAGGTACACCTCCGCGGCGCCCATGCCCACGAGCGCGGCACGGTCGAGATCGGGGCTCAGGTCGAACTGGTCGAGCACCCCGATGACGGTGAACCACTGGTCTCCGAGCCACACGAGCTGCTCGCCGGTCACCTCGTCGATACCGAGGCGGGAGGCGGCTACCGAGCCGAGCACCGTGGTCGGGAAGCCGGCACTCGCCTCGTCGAGAAACCGTCCGTCGGCGACGGCTCCGCCGAGGGATTCCAGCAGATCGATGTCGACCGCCTGGACGGTGATGCCGCCCGTCTGCGATGCCGGGACGAGATCGGTGCGGTAGACGTTGGCGCCGTCGACGGTGCTGACGACGCTGGTCGACTCGACCGGCCCGATCCGCGCGATCATCGCCGCGGCGTCTTCGGGCAGCTCACCGGTGCCCCGGCCGAAGCCCGCCCCCGCCTGCACCGTCAGCAAGTTGGTGCCGAGGCGGTCGAGCTGCGCGAGAAGGTCCGACTTCGACGACTCCGAGAGGCCGAGCACGCCGACCATGGCGGCGATGCCGATCATGATGCCCAGCGCCGACAGCGCGGCACGGAGCTTTCGCGTGCGCAGCCCGACGCCGGCAACCCGGGCGACGTCCGCGGCGTGGAGCGCACTGGGGGCGAGCCGCGTCCGAGTCGTCATCGTGCGACCGCCGTGTCGTGCTCGATGAGACCGTCGCGCAGCGCGATCCGGCGCGGGAAGTGGTCGGCGATGTCGAGGTTGTGGGTGATCACGACGATGGTGGATCCATCCCGGCTCAGCTCCTCGATCAGCGCCACGATCGAGTCGCTGGTCTTCGAGTCGAGGTTCCCCGTGGGCTCGTCGGCGAGGACGATGTCCGGCTCGCCCACGAGGGCGCGGGCGATAGCCACCCGCTGCCGCTCACCTCCGGAGAGCTTCGTCGCCACGTGGTCGAGGCGATGGCTCAAGCCGACACGATCGAGGGCGCGGCGCGCCAACCGCCGCCGGTCGCGCAGCGCCATCCCGGTGTACAGGAGGCCGTCGGCCACGTTGTCGAGTGCGGTGTACCCGCTCAGCAGGTGGAATTGCTGGAAGACGAAGCCGATGTGGTGCGCCCGCAGCGACGAGAGATCGCGATCGCTGAGCGCCGACACGCGGTGCCCGGACACGATGACCTCACCCGAGGTCGGCCGGTCCAGCGTGCCCATGATGTGGAGCAGTGTCGACTTCCCCGACCCCGAAGGGCCGACGACGGACACGAGCTCGCCGCGGCCGATGGCAAAGCTGATGCCGCCGAGGGCGCGCACGGGGGGCGTCGTTGCGTACTCCTTGACGACGCGATCCATGGCCAGGACTACATCGCCGCCGCCGAGGGAGGCCTCGGCGGCGCTCAGCGTCGCGGTCACGGAAGCACGACCTCGTCGCCGACGGAGAGGCCGGCGGACTCGACCTCCACGAGACCGTCCGCATAGAAGCCGGGGTCGACCGCCACGAGGCGGGTGTTGCCGGAGGCATCGACCACCTCGACGGCGTACCCGCCCTCGGCGAGGGCGAGGAGGGCGGTGACCGGCACGGCCATGGCGCCGTCGACGCGGTCGGTGACGACGTCGACGTCGACCGGCGCCTCGTCGAGCCCGCCTGCCGCGGCGGGATCATCGAGCACGATGATGACCTCGAAGACGGCATCTCCCTGCTGACTCACCGTCGCCACCGTGTCGACGGACTCCACCGTCCCGGGGGTCACCGAGTTGTCGGGCAGCTCGATGGTCACCGCATCGCCTTCGGCGAGGAGGCCCTGATCCTCGGCGGGGAGCTGCATCGTGACGCGAATCTCGCTGCCGGTGGCAGCCAGCACCGGCGTGCCGGGGTTGACCGCCGACCCGACCGTCACCAGCCGGTCGCTGATACGAATGGCCGCCGGCAGAAAGACCACCTCGCCGAGATCGACGACGGCGTCCTCCTCGGCGCCGAGCGACGCCTGCCACGCGACCACGGCTGCCCGCGTGGCCGCGGTGTAGCGGCCATCTACGGGCCCGGGGTCGAAACCCAGGGCGGTGAGCGCCTGCTCGAGGCCGGCGACATCATCGCCCTCGGGCGCCACGCCGTCACCAACCTCGAGGAGCGTCTGCCCGGCACCGACCGTCTGCCCGGTCGTCGCCACGACCGCCATGACCTCGCTGGGACCGGTGAGGAACACCACCTCGCCGAGATCGACGATGCCGTCCTCCTCGATCCCGACGTCTTCCTGCCACCGTTCCACCATGTCCTCGGTGAAGCCGGTGAAGTCCTCGTCGACGGTGACGGTGCCGCTGGGGTCGTAGCCGAGGTCGACGAGCGCCTGCTCGAGCTGGCGCACGTCGGGGCCTTCGTCCACGTCCTCGCGGAGCGTGCGCCACACGGGCGTGTCGCCGTACATGACGAACGTCGGCACGTCGCCGATCACGGCGACGATGTCGCCCTGTTGGAGGATCTGGCCCTCGGCGGCGACACCGGTCACGGTTCCGGCGCGGCGTGCGGTGACGGACACCGTGCCCTCGCTCGATGCGAGGGGGCGGTACGCCGGGCCGTCGCCGAACAACAGTACGACCGGCTCGCCGTTCACCTCGAACAGCACGTCGCCCTGCGCGACCACGTCGCCGGGTTCAGCCGCCCAGGTGACCGTCCCGGCGAGGCTCGACGTGACCGGATCGCCGGCAACCCGGCCGAGCGTCCCGGCGTAGCTCGTCACCTCGACCAGGTCGGCGCGGACCACGTCTCCGGTCCTGCTCGCGGCTGCGGGTTCCTCGTCGGCGATCGTACGGGCGTCACGGCTGAGCCACCAGCCGCCGGCGACGGCGACGATCAGGAGCACGGCCGCGATCCACGGCCACCGGCGCCGGTGTGCGACGGGCACCTCGGGCGCTGGCTCGGCTACGGGAGGCGGGCTCTGCTCCATGGCCGCCAGTTTCACACGATCAGCCATCGTTGCCACCTCGACCGGGGCCGGGGCCGAACCCGCCGCGCGGGCCGCCGGGGCCGAAGCGGGCGAGGATGTCCGCACAGGCCTCCTGCGCCGCTTGGAAGGTGGGGTCTTCAGGGTCGATGCCGCCGAACGGACCGCCGCCGGGTCCCGGCCCGGCGCTCTCGCCGTCCCCCTGACCGGGACCGAAGCCGGAGAAGTCCGGATCGGGCATGTCGTAGCCGTTCTCGCGCATGCAGGCGGCGAACTCGACCAACGTGTCTTCCAGCCCGGTCCGGTCGACCCGCCCGAACCCGAGGGTGATGGCTTCGATGTGGTGCCGACACATCTCGAACGCCTCGCCGAGCAACTCCCTCGCGCTCTCGCCGGGTTCGATGTCGTTGGGCCGGTTCAACTGCAAGTTGCCGTCGGCGTCGACGGTCGGGTCGTCGATGTCGACACCTTCGTCGCGGAGACAGGCCGTGAAGGCCATCATCGCCGCCTCGCGATCGACGTCCTGTGGCGCAACGGTGGTCGTCGCCGCGACGCTCCCGGAATCGTTGCTCAAGCTGGCGACTTGGGGCGCGGCGTCATCACTCCCGCCACATGCGGCAACCACGAGCACGATGGCCCCCGCCAGCGCAGAGATCCGCTTCACCACTTCACTCCTCCAAGGCCTCGTGAAGATCGTTGCTCGTCCAGCGTCCCACTCCGTAGTGAGCACGGTGTGAGCCGTTCCTGAGAATGGCCTGAGAACCGGCACCCCCGGACCGGGACCTTGCACCCTGGCACCCGGGTCGCCGTCGCGCCAATCTGGATCCGTGAGCGAGGAGAATCGTCGTCGGCTGCGAGCCGGGCAACAACCCTACGACCCCCTGAACGGGTTCCGTATCGGCGCGATCGCCGGCGGCATCCTGGGGGTTCTCGCCACGGCCGCCGTCGGTCTCGGTGCGGCCTGGCTCGTGCTGATCCTCGCCGCCGCCGGTGGCGCGATCGGCTACTGGACCGAGCGGCGGAAGTAGCCCGGCTGAGCCCGGCTCAGAACCGATCCGGGTGGGGCCCGGTGCGACCATCACGATCCAGCGTCGCGATCTCCGCCAGCTCCTCTTGGGTCATCGTAAAGTCGTACACGTTGGCGTTCGAGACGATGCGCCCCTGCCGCACGGACTTGGGAATGGTCACGATGCCCAGCTGCAGCATCCACCGCACGGTGACCTGGACCGGGTCCTTCCCGTAGCGGGCGCCGATGCGCGACAGCACCGGATCTCCGACCACGGCACCCTTCGCGAGTGGACTCCACGCCTCCAGCCGAATCCCGCGCCTGGTGCAGTACTCCTGCAGGTGACGCTGCTGCAGGTAGGGATGGAGCTCGACCTGGTTCACCGACGGCACCACGTCAGAGGTCTCGTCGAGTTGATCCAAGTGGTGGGGCTCGAAGTTGCTGACGCCAATGGACCGGGTACGGCCGTCGTCGCGGAGTCGTTCGAGCGCCCGCCACGTCTCGCCGGCGAGACCCTGGGCGGGGGACGGCCAGTGGATCAGGTAGAGATCCACATAGTCGAACCCCATTTCGCCGAGGCTTGCGTCGAACGCCCGCATCGTAGGGTCGTATCCCTGATCGGTGTTCCACACCTTGGTGGTGACGAACACCTCCTCCCGGGCGATGCCGGCGGCCCGCATCCCCGCGGCGACACTCGCTTCGTTGCCGTAGAGGGCGGCCGTGTCGATGTGGCGGTAGCCGGCCTCGATCGCCCACTTCACGGCATTCTCGGTTTCGGCGCCGGGCTCGCTCTTGAACACACCGAGTCCGAGCCACGGCATCGCAACGCCGTCATTGAGCATCACAGTGCTGTCGAGAGCAAGCGTCACAGGTACCTCCCTAGCGCGGTCACCGGAGCCTATGCAGCTTCTGCGAGGTTGACGATCTCGACGGGCTCCGCGCCCTCCGGAACAGGATCCTCGCCCCGCCGAATCGCATCGGCAACCTGGTCGATGACCCGTTTCGATGCCTGCCAGCCGACGATGCGCCACGCCCGCACCCGGAAGCCGTCGGCCTCCTCCATCTCCACGATCCACGGCCGCTTCGTGGCCGCGCGATAGGCAACGGTCGCCCCGATCACGATCCAGAACACGACGTAGTGGATCAGAAACAGGACCGACGGGATCAGCACGTATACCACGAACAGTGTCACGGCGATGATCGCGAGGACGATAAGCACCCATTTCAAGAACTGGATCAGTCCGGCCAGCGCGCCGCCTGCGGCACCTGCGCCGCCCCCGCCGCCTCGCTTTCCGCCCCCGGAGGACCGGCTTCGGGATCCGCCGCCCGACGAGCGACCGCGGCTGCCGCCACCGGATGATCGTCCACCGCCGGAGCCGAACAACCCACCAAGACCCCCTCCCGAGGAGCCGGATCCGGAGGAGCGGGACCTCGAACGGCCGCCGCTGGGCCACCACCAGCCGCCGGAGCTCTGGGGGCGAGGTGTAGGTCGGCTTCGGTATCGCACGGGTGGAGGGGTCGGCGGCTTGGTCGGCGGCGGCTTCCGTTCTGCGCGGTGGCCGGCGTCATC
>JBFFFX010000072.1:0-9486 GCA_041557775.1 Acidimicrobiia bacterium
GACGTGGTTGTCGTCGCGATGTCCGCCGTGGTGGTCGTCGTCGTGTCCGGTTCGGTAACAGTGTCGCCGCTGCAGGCGGCGGCGACGAGGGCTGCAACCAGAATCCAGGGCACGATCCGGGCGGAGGACATGCCCGCAAGCTAACGGAGCGGGTGGGCTATCCGCGGCGCGGTGCGGTGGACGGCGGAGAAGCCGGGAGGCGCGCCGGCAGTACCGTCGCGACGGGCTGGGGGCACAAGCCGGGGCGAGGACTACGGTGGGGCGGCCAAGAGGAGTGGAGGCTGTGGCGAGCAAGCGGCGTGTCCCGGGGCGAGAGGGCTCGCGCGTCGCGGGCGACGCAGCGCCGGGAGGAGGTGTCCGCGTCCTGGCCCCCAAACCCGCCGGGGCCGTGACTGCGGAAGCACCGGCCGCACCCCGAAGGAGAAGGCACCTCACCGGGGCTGCGGTGGTCATCGTCGGACTCGCCGCAATCGTGCTCTTCGGCGGTGGCGACCAGCGGACGCCGGCACCGGTCTCGACGATCGCACCGGTTGAAGGTGCACCGACTGCGGCACCGAAAGGCCCCGCCGTGGCCGAGGCGGGGGTTCCCGAGGGTCTGGATCTCGGCTCGCAAGTCGACGTGCGGTGGAACGCCTCGGGCGATCAACTCGCGTTCATCGACGATCCGGACGGGGTGGGTGCGCTCACCATGGGGCCGCCCCACGATCTGTCCGTCGTCGCCTTCGGGGTGCGCTCCCTCGCTTGGCATCCGACCGATTCGCGATTGGCCTTCGTCGCCGAGGACTTCAGCGGCGTGGCTGAGCGATGGTTGTTCGTCATCGTGGCCGGCCGCGACTTGCGCACCGACGGCCTCGTGGAGCGCCAGATCGCGCTCGAAGGGGGCGAGATCGCCCTCGGGGCGTGGGGTGACTGGGGCTACGTGCTCGAGGCGGACCATGACGGCCGGCCGGCGCTCGTCGTTCTCTCGCTCGACGGCGGAAGCCGGGGTGCGGCGGTGCCCCTGCGGGAGAGTCACGGCGCACCGAAGGCGCTTCGTTTCAGCTGGCCGTGAGCCGGCGGCTGCCCGCGTCGGCGCGGCGTCGGGGGGTCCTCAGGCGATGACGGCCCCTGCGACGGCGTCGCCCATGGCCGCCGTGCTCACTGCGGGTCCGCCTGCGGCGATGTCGGGGGTGCGCAGGCCGGCATCGAGGACCCGGGCCACGGCCGTCTCGACCGCGGCAGCCTCCTCGTGGAGCTCCAGCGAGTGCCGCAGCGCCATCGCCGCGGCCAGGATCGTGGCGAGGGGGTTGGCGATGCCCCGGCCGGCGATGTCGGGCGCCGACCCGTGGATCGGCTCATACAGCCCGGGGGGCTCCACGCCGAGACTTGCGGAGGGAAGCAGGCCGAGGGAGCCGGGGAGCATCGATCCTTCGTCGGTGAGGATGTCGCCGAACATGTTGCCGGTGACCACGACGTCGAACTCGGCGGGACGCGACAAGAGGTGCATCGCCATTGCATCGACGAGGATGACCTCATAGTCGAGGTCGGCGAACTCGTCGGCCATGACCTCGGCGGCCACCCGGCGCCACAGTCGCGATACCTCCAGCACGTTGGCCTTGTCGACGGAGGTCACCTTGCCGCGCCGCTTCCGGGCTGCCTCTGCGGCCATGCGCACGATCCGCCGCACCTCTGGCGCCGAGTACTCCATGGTCGAGTAGGCGCGAGCGCCGTCGTCGGTGATGCCCGAGTCGCCGAAGTAGATGCCGCCCGTCAGCTCGCGAAAGAAGAGGATGTCCACGTTCTCGACCAGCTCACGACGGAGGGGCGAGGCAGCAACGAGCTGGCGGTGCGCCTTGATCGGCCGCAAATTGGCGAAGAGCCCCAGCTCTTGCCGCAATGCCAGGAGGCCTGCCTCGGGACGGGTCTTGGCGGTGGGGTCGTCCCACTTGGGACCGCCGACGGCGCCGAGGATGACGGCGTCGGCGCCGCGGCAGGCGGCCAGCGTGCCCTGTGGCAGCGGGTCGCCGTAGTCGTCGATGGCGTTGCCGCCCATCGGGCGCTCCTCCAGCGAGAACTCATGGCCGAACCGGGCGGCCACGGCTTGCAGCACCTTGCGCGCCTCGGCGGTGACTTCCGGGCCGATGCCGTCCCCGGGCAGGAGGACGATGCTCGCCTTCACTCCAGCGTCCCGCGGTCGAGGGCGGCCTTGTTGAGCGCGGCGACGAACGCCCGCGCCGATCCCTCGACGACGTCGGTGGAGACGCCGCGGCCGCTGTAGGTCTCGGGTCCGGATTGGATGATCACGTTGACCTCTGCCATCGCATCGGCGCCGCTCGTCAGCGGGCTGACCCGGTAATCCACCAGCGAGGCCGCCAAGGAGAACGCGTCCTGCAGGGCCACGAACGCGGCGTTGACCATGCCGTCGCCGTCTGCGGAGTATTCGAGCACCTCGTCGCCCTGTTGCACCTTGACCCGTGCGATCGGCGTCTCGTCGCTGCCGCCGGTGACCTTGATGCCGAGGAGATGGATCTGCTCGGTACGCATCCCCGCCTCCTCGGCGACGATGGCGCGCAGGCCCTCCTCGTGAATCTCGCCCTTCCGGTCGGCGAGCTCCTTGAACCGGGCGAATGCCTTGGCGAAGTCCTCGTCCTCCAGGGTGATGCCCATCTTGGCGAGCGCGTCGGCGAACGCAGCGCGTCCGGAATGCTTGCCGAGCACGATCATGCTCTGGTGGCCGATGGACGTCGGATCCATGATCTCGTACGTTTCGCGGTTGCGCAGCACGCCGTGCTGATGGATGCCGGACTCGTGGGCAAACGCATTGCGGCCCACGACCGCCTTGTTGTACTGGATCGGGTATCCGGTGAGGCTCGACACCAGGCGCGAGGTCTCGAAGATCTCGCGCGTGTCGGCGCCGATCTCGACGCCGAAGTAGTCCTCCCGCGTCTTGACGGCCATGATGATCTCTTCGGTGGACGTGTTGCCGGCCCGCTCGCCGATGCCGTTGATGGCGCCCTCGATCTGCCGGGCGCCGGCGTGAAGCGCGGACAGAGAGTTGGCGACGGCGAGGCCGAGGTCGTTGTGGCAATGCGTCGACACGATCACGTCGTCGCGGTCGCCCTTCACGTGCGCGTAGACCTGCGTGAGCATGTCGACGAACTCGCTCGGCGTGGCGTAGCCCACGGTGTCGGGAATATTGATCGTCGTGGCGCCGGCGTCGACGGCGGCCTTGCAGATGTCGAGGATGAACTGCGGATCGGAGCGAGTCGCGTCCTGCGGGGAGAACTCGACGTCGTCGGTGTAGCGCCGGGCTCGGCGCACGCCTTCGACCGCGGCGTCGAAGACTTCCTGGGGCGTCATCCGCAGCATCTGCTCCATGTGGATCGGCGAGGTGGAGATGAAGACGTGGATGCGGCTCCGCTCGGCGGCCTTCAAGGCGTCGGCGGCTCGGTCGATGTCGTCGGGGTGGGTCCTCGCCAAGCTGGCGATGACCGGTCCGGTGACCTCCTGCGCGATGCGGGAAACCGCTTCGAAGTCCCCCGGCGACGATGCGGCGAAGCCGGCTTCGATCACGTCTACTCGGAGCCGGGCGAGCTGCGCAGCGATCGCGACCTTGTCGTCGGGGGACAGGGCGATTCCCGGTGCCTGCTCCCCGTCGCGGAGGGTGGTGTCGAAGATGATGAGTCGGTCGGACATGAAGGCTCCTCGGATGAGATGGTGTCGTACGCGTCCCGCCCGCTCCGGCCTGAGGCCGCAGCGGGCTACGTAAGGAGCAGGGACCGCGGACGGCTTTGGCCGCTCATACGTCTTCCGTCTCCGGGCTCTTCTCGCTCAGGAACGGCATCATCGCACGGAGCCCCTTGCCGATGATCTCGATCGGGTGCTGCGCCACGGCCTCCCGGGCCGCCTGCAGCTTGGGTGTGCCGGCGGCGTTCTCGGCCATCCATTCCTTGGCGAACTCGCCGGACTGGATCTCGCCGAGGATGCGGCGCATGTTCTCGCGGGTCTGGGCGGTGACCACCCGCGGTCCCCGTGTCACGTCGCCGTATTCGGCGGTATCGGAGACGGAGTGCCGCATCCAGGTCAGTCCGCCCTCGTAGAGCAGGTCGACGATGAGCTTGAGCTCGTGGAGCACCTCGAAGTAGGCCATCTCCGGGGCGTAGCCCGCCTCGGTGAGGGTCTCGAATGCGGCGCGGATCATCTCGTCGACGCCGCCGCACAGGATCACCTGCTCACCGAAGAGGTCCGTCTCGGCCTCCTCTCGGAAGGTCGTCTCGATGACGCCGGCCCGTGTACCGCCGATCGCATGGGCGTACGACAAGGCGAGGTCGCGGGCGGACCCGCTCGCATCTTGGTGGACCGCGATGAGGCACGGCACGCCGCTGTCTTCGACGTACTGGCGCCGGACGAGGTGGCCGGGCCCCTTGGGCGCGACCATCGCCACGTCGACCCCTTCCGGCGGGGTCACGTAACCGAAGTGGACCGAGAAGCCGTGGGCGAACAGCAAGGCGTCGCCGGGCTGCAGGTGCGGCTTGATCTGATGCTCGTAGAGCGCCGGCTGATGCTGGTCGGGAACGAGCACCATGATCACGTCCGCCCAATCGGCGGCCTCCGCCGGCGTCACGACCTTGAGACCGGCGTTTGCGGCTACGGCCTCGCGTCGGCTGCCGGGGCGCAACCCCACCACGACGTCGACGCCCGATTCCTTGAGGTTCAGGGCATGGGCATGGCCCTGGCTCCCGAAGCCGATCACGGCGACCCTGCGTCCGGCGATCAGGTCGGGGTTGGCGTCTTCGCTGTAGAAGATGGTGGGGGGCATGGTTGGCTCCTCGACGGGGACCGACAATTCAAGCCGATCGCAGGGTGGCTCGGGCGGTGTCCTTCGTCTTCGCGTCCTTCGACATGGCCACCCGCCCCGACTTCACCAAGTCGATGATCCCGTACGGCCGCATCAGCTCCAAGAAGTCGGCCAGCCGCGACGGCTCACCGGAGATCTCGAAGGTGATGGTGGCGACCCCGACGTCCACGGGCTCGGCGCCGAAGATCTGGGCCGCACCCAGGATCTCGGCCCGCTGCGGAGCGTCGGCGGTGACGCGCAGCAGCATGACCTCGCGCTCGACGCGCTCGCCCACGCCCAATTCGGTCACCTTGACGGTGTGGACCAGCTTGTAGAGCTGCTTGATGATCTGCTCCATCTCCGGACCGTCGACGACGACCGTCATCCGGGACATGGCCGGATCGGCCGTCGGGCCGACGGCCAGGGAGTGGATGTTGAAGCCGCGGCGGGCGAACATCGACGAGATTCGGGCGAGGACCCCGGGCTTGTTCTCGACGAGAACTGCGATGACGTGGTTCACGACAGTCTCCTTGCGCGTCGCCGCCGCGCGGGGACGGCGGCGGATCCTGAGTCTGTATACCGGCGCGGCATCAGGCCAGATCCTCCGGGGACAGCACGACGTCGTCGTTGGAGCCGCCGGCGGGGACCATGGGGAACACCATTGCGTCGGGGTCGCACACGAATTCGACGACGACCGGCCGGTCGTTGATCGCCAGCGCCTTCTCGAGCGCGGGGCCGACTTCGCTGGGCCGCTCGGCGCGCAGCCCGACGCAGCCCATCGCCTCCGCGAGCTTGACGTAGTCGGGCGTGTGGTCGGTCAGGTCGACGGCCGAGTAGCGCTCGTTGTAGAAGAGACGCTGCCACTGCTTGACCATCCCGAGGGCCTGGTTGTTCATCACGGCGATCTTCACCGGGATGCCCTCGACGGCAGCAGTGATCAGCTCCTGCAGGGTCATCTGGAAGCATCCGTCCCCGTCGATGGCGAAGACCGTCTCGTCGGGCTGGGCCACCTTCGCGCCGACGGCGGCCGGGACGGCATATCCCATCGTGCCGAGGCCGCCCGAGTTGATCCAGGTATTGGGTCGCTCGAAGCCCCAGTACTGGGAGGCCCACATCTGATGCTGGCCGACTCCGGCCACCACGATCGCGTCGCCGCCGGTGATGCGGTGCAGTTCCTCGATCACGTACTGCTGCTGAATCGGGCCGTCCGGTGCCTGCTCGTAGGACAGCGGATGCCTCTCCTGCCATTCGGCGATCGCCGCGAACCATGGCTCGCGCCTGGGTACGGGCTGGTCGTCGAGCAGCTTGGTCATGGCATCGCTGAGCTGTCCGAGGACCGCCCTGGCGTCGCCCACGATGGGCACGTCGGGGTTGCGGACCTTGCCGATCTCCGCAGGGTCCACGTCGACGTGCACGACCTTCGCCGATGGGGCGAAGCTGGCGACGTGGCCGGTGACCCGGTCGTCGAAGCGAGCCCCGACGGCGATGAGGAGATCGGCTTTTTGCATCGCAGTGATGGCCGTGTAGTTGCCGTGCATTCCCGGCATCCCGAGCGCCAGCGGATGGGAATCGGGAATCGCACCCCGTGCCATGAGCGTCGTGACCGTGGGCAGGTTGGCCAGCTCGGCGAACCCGCGGAGCTCATCTGCCGCTTCGGCGCGGATCACGCCGCCGCCGGCGTACAGCACCGGTCGCTCGCTGGCGTGGATCAGCTCGACGGCGGCGCGCACTTGCTTGGGATGGCCCTTGGTGCTCGGTCGGTAGCCCGGTAGGTCGAGCTGGCCGGCGCGATGCCAGGTCATGTTCGCGGCGAGCACGTTCTTGGGGATGTCGACGAGCACCGGACCGGGCCGGCCCGTCGCCGCGATGTGGAAGGCCTCGTGGATCACGTCGGGGATGTCCTCGGCGCTGGTGACGAGGTAGTTGTGCTTCGTGCACGGCATCGAGATGCCCCACGTGTGCGCCTCTTGGAAGGCATCGTTGCCGATCGACGTGGTCGCCACCTGGCCGGTGACCGCCACAACCGGGATCGAGTCCATGTGTGCGTCCTGAAGCGGCGTGATCAGGTTGGTCGCTCCCGGGCCCGATGTCGCCACCATGACGCCGACCTTGCCCGATGCGTGCGCGTAGCCGGAGGCCATGTGTCCCGCTCCCTGCTCGTGGCGGGCGAGCACGTGCCGGATCGAGCTGTCCAGGATCGGGTCGTAGGCGGGCAGGATGGCGCCGCCGGGTACTCCGAACACCACCTCGACGCCCTCGAGTTCGAGAGCGCGGATGAGAGCCTGGGCGCCGGAGAGGGTCTCGGTCATCGTCTTGCTCCTGGTGGGTGCTCCGGATACGAAAGAACCCTCCGGCTGGAGGGTCCTGGCGCACGGCAACGGGCGACGTCGCTATGCGCCGTTGGCAATAAGTACGAGGTGGTGGATTGCCAGCATTGGCCAGCGAGTATGGCATCGCCGCGCGTCAAGTCAAACGTGGCACCGCGATAGTCCGGTGATCGGCGAAGATGGGCGCATGGGCAGCCTCCCAAAACCGCTGATCCGGGCACTCGAGCCGGTGATCGAGGCCGTGCGGAGCGTCCTGCGCGATCTCGACCCGAAAGAAGTGCCGCCCTCCCTTCGGCGGGTGGTGGCCTACACCGGGAAGCGGCTACCTCCTCCGCTGCTGAAGAGCCTGATCACCGAGCTGGACCGCAACGAGTGGCTCCGCACGAAGGTCGTCGAAGAGTCTGGAGATGTGATCGACCCGCTCACGGCTGAGTTCCTGAACCGCAGCCCGGGGTGGTGGGTCGCGGTCGCAGAGCAGGCCGTTGCGGCCGCCACCGTCCGGCCCGCCAACGATGTGTCCGCGCACCGCGACGAGCTGCGCGCACAGCTCTCCGAGGCGAAGCGGCGGATCGCAGACCTCCATGCAGCCAACGCCGACCTGCAGGCCGACATGAGGTCCGTCCGGCGCGAGCGCAAGGCGGAATCCGACGGCCGCGAGGCAGCTTCGCGCGTCGGAGCATTGCAGCGCAGGCTCGCCGAGCTCGAGGTGATGCTCGGTGACGAGACGAAGCGCCGCCGGGAGTCGGAGGACCGGCTGAGCGAGCTCCAGCGCCGTCGCGACCGACGCGAGCGGATCCGCACCGCCGAACAGGAGTCGACCCGGCGGTCAGTCGGATTGAGCGATCCGGTGGCTGCGGCGCGCAGGCTCGACCTCCAGATCTCGGCGCTGGCGGCGGCCGTGCGCGGGGAGGCTCCGTCCGACATCCCGGCCGTTGCGCCCGACGGGGAGATTCCGCTTCCCACGCTCCCTCCGGGTGTCTCCCCGGATTCCGTCGATGCCATCCGCTGGCTGCTGGCCGAGGCGGAGCCGCTGCCGGTGATCGTCGATGGCTACAACGTGAGCTTCCTCCTCGCTCCGGGAGACTTCGAAGGAGCGGAAGGCCGGCGGCGGCTCATCGGAGAGCTGGAGCGGCTGGTGCGGGCGAGCCGGGTGGACCATCGTGTGATCGTCGTGTTCGACTCCTCGCTCGCGGCGGCCGACGAGCCCGAGATGACGCCGGGGGGTGTCGAGGTGCGCTTTGCGACCACGGCCGAAACTGCGGATGACGAGATCGTCTCGAGAAGCGCTGCGCTTGCGGGGCGCGCCATTGTGATCACGAACGACCGTGAGTTGCGTGAGCGCGTCGGTGAGCTGGGAGCGCTGGCGCTGTGGGGGAGTGCGCTGGCGGATTGGATCGCGCAGCGCTGACGCCGTCGTCGGGTGGCGCCGTTTGGGGCGCGCCCGGGGACGTTCGGCACTTCATCGGATCGCCGCCGCGGCCGGACGATCGAGCCGAGGAGGTGGCCGATGGCGATCAGCGTGACCCGGATCGTGGGCGACCGCGGCATGGAGACGAGCGTGGGCGACTCCGTCGTTGCCTGTGACCTGCCGCCGACGATGGGTGGCAGTGGACGGGGGCCGACCCCGACGGATCTCTTCATCGCGTCGCTCGGCTCGTGCGTCGCGACGTTCGTGTGGTTCTACTGCCGGAGAGTGCACCTCGAGGCCCGCGGCATGCACGTGGACGTGCACTACGACCAGCGCACGGCGCCCGGCAGAGTGGTCGGCCTGCGGGTGACGATCGTGCTGCCGAATGCAGATGTGACGCTGCACCGGCATGCCTTGCTCGGTGCCGCTCAGCACTGCCCGATCGGGGAGGCCATCGAGACGATCGGGGCGATCGAGTTCGAGCTCGAGGGCGCGTGAGGTCGTTGCGCGTTCCCCGTCGCGTCACTTGTGGCGGGCGTCAGAGCACGAGTTCTGCCATCGTCCGCAGGGTGGTCCGATCTGGTGAGTTCAGGGAGAGGTCGGTCACCCCGGCGTCGCGCCAGGCATCGAGGCGGTCGCGGATCATCTCGGGCGTGCCGAGGAGGTTCAGCTCGTCGACGAGGGCGTCGGGTACCGCCATCGTGGCTTCCTTGCGTTTCCCGTCGAGGTACAGCTCTTGGATGCGGGCCGCCTCCGCTTCGTAGCCGTATCGACACGCGAGGTCGTTGTAGAAGTTCTTGCCCTTCGCTCCCATTCCGCCGATGTAGAAGGCGAGGTGGGGCCGGATCGTGTTGCGGGCGGCGTCGAGATCATCCAACTGCTCGTAGACGAGGGCGGCTTTTTCCAACAGTTGGCGACGCACCGGAGGCGTCAGC
>JBFFFX010000073.1:0-9451 GCA_041557775.1 Acidimicrobiia bacterium
CAGCCGTACCGAGAAGATCGTGATCGGCGATCCACTCGATCCGGCTACCCACGTGGGTGCCTTGATCTCCCGAGAGCACATGGAGAAGGTCCTCGACTACGTCGCGCTCGGTGTCGAAGCCGGTGCCCAGCTCGTGGTCGGCGGGAAACGAGCCACCGGTGCGGGGCTCGAGAACGGGTTCTTCGTCGAGCCGGCCGTGTTCGACGGCTGCACCGACGAGATGCAGATCGTGCAGGAGGAGATCTTCGGCCCGGTCATGGCCGTGCTGACGTTCGACACGGAGGCCGAGGTGGTGCGGCGCGCCAACGACACCCACTACGGCTTGGCGGCCGGGCTGTTCACCAAGGATCTGACGCGAGCGCACCGCGTCGCCGCCGCGCTCGAGGCGGGCAACGTGTGGATCAACACGTACAACCTCACCCCGCCCGAGGTGCCGTTCGGCGGGTACAAACAGTCCGGCATCGGTCGGGAGAACAGCCTCGCCGTGGTCGACCACTACACCCAGCGCAAGACCGTGTACGTGGGAATGGAAGGCATCGAGAGCCCGTACTGAGATCCCGCGGGAGGCGTGGCTCCAGGACGCCCAACGCTGCTCGGCACTCCCCGACCCCCTACCCCTGCTCCGCACTTCGTGCTCCCGCAGCGGTACCTTCCCCCACCTTGTGGGGGACTATGCCGGCTACCCACCTTGTGGGGGACTATGCCGGCATACGAACGGCGACGGCGTCGAGACTTCCGGTCCTAATCCGGGCCGGCGGCGCCGTGTCACCATCGCGTGCTACCGAAACGGAGGTCGATGGTGAGCGATGTCGGACGAAGCGGCTCGGGTTTGGTCGACCCGAAAGTGAATGTACGGATGCTGCTGGCAGTGTTGTGGATCTGTCACTTCATCCTGTGGATCTTCGGTGACATGTTCACCCTGGTGCAGGAGATGGGGGAGCCCGCCACGGACACGTGGGTTCTCATCGTTGCCCCCTCAACCGCCATCGTGCTGACGCTGTTGGTCGTTTTCACGCTTCTCGGGCCTCCAGCCCAAGTCCGACTGGCCAACCTGATTGCGGCTCCCGTGTACCTGTTGTTCAACATCGGCTTCTTCGTCGATGCCACCGAGGGGTGGGAGTATTACCTCGGGGTCTTCTACGTGCTGTTCAACGTGCTCATCATCTGGCGCGCCGCCACGTGGCCGAAGGAAGGACACGGCGCAGCCGGCTGAGCTGGGAGATCCGACTCACTGCGCGTATCGGGATTCGGCGAGCACTCGCCTGACCATCGGCTCGAAGAACTCGAGGGGCTCGCTGTCGTAGTCGGGGTCGAATGACACCTGGTCGTAGTCGGCGCAGAAGCGGACGGTGTCGTCGTACCACTGATGCCCCGCGAACCGGTCGCGGGTGTTGCGGTCCTGGCCGTAGTGGTGGTTGTAGTAAT
The DNA here is from genome assembly GCA_041557775.1 of Acidimicrobiia bacterium. Lineage (GTDB taxonomy): Bacteria > Actinomycetota > Acidimicrobiia > Spongiisociales > UBA5794 > DATHZQ01. The sequence continues at coordinate 1,426 of JBFFFX010000073.1, forward strand.
AGCCCTGGAACAGGCCGTGGTGCTTGACGATCCAGTACACGCGCTCCGACACGTAGGGGCGCAGCACGGCTGCGGCCACCTCGCTGTGATTGGCCGGACCCAGCACGTCGCCGATGTCGTGGAGCAGAGCCGCAACGACCAGCTCCTCGTCCTCCCCAGCACGGAACGCCCGGGTGGCGGACTGGATCGAATGCTCGTAGCGGGTGATCCGGTACGGACCTGGGGCGTCCATCTCGCGAAGCCAGCGGAGCAGCCGAGCCGGGAACGCGGCGATCTCCGCAGCCTCGTCTGCGGCGAGCAGCTCGTAGTCCTGGCTCGTGCCCTCGTCCATCCGGGTGAACGAAACCTGCTGCACGATCTGCTCCTCCTCGTCTCCGTCTGCCGAGTCGATCGTGGCCCGGGCGAGACCGATCCGCAACCGATTCCTGCAGCACGACCGTCCCCGGCAGCTCGGAGGTGCGCCGCGTATACTCGCCTCCGTTCCACAGGGTAGATCGTTCCACTGTGTGGAACGGCCATCGTGCAACCCGGGGAGGGAGTGAGGCGTGCGTGAAGAGGCCCAGTGTGTGATCGTCGGCGGCGGCGCCATGGGCGTCGGTCTCCTCTACCACCTCGCGCACGAGGGGTGGACAGACACGATCCTGGTGGAGAAGGACGAGCTGACCTCAGGTTCCACGTGGCACGCCGCCGGATTGGTCCCCCACTTCATCGGGAGTCTCAACACCGCCAAGGTGCACGCCTACGCCTCGGAGCTCTATCAGAAGCTCGAAGCGGAGACCGGCCTGCACACGGGCTGGCACGGATGCGGAGCAGTGCGACTGGCGCGGACCCCGGACGAAGTCGATTGGTTCCGCTACGTCCACGGCATCCTGCAACTCGTCGGCGTCGAGTCCCACCTCGTCGGACCGAGCGAGATCACCGAGCTACATCCCCTGCTGGATCTCGACGGCGTCGCCATGGGGCTTCACACGCCCGGCGACGGGTGGACCGATCCAACGGCCGCCACCAACGCAATGGCGGCCGGCGCCCGCCGGCTCGGCGCCGAGGTCTCCCGCCACAACCGCGTGCTCGACATGAACCAGCTTCCCGACGCCCGCTGGGAGGTCATCACGGAGAAGGGCCGGATCGTTGCCGAGCACGTGGTCAACGCCGCCGGCAGCTACGGCCCTCAGCTCGGGGCGATGGTCGGGCTCGACGTACCCATCGCCAACGTGATTCACCAGTACATCGTCACCGAGGCGATTCCGGAAGTCGCCGCGCTGACCACGGAGCTGCCGGTGGTGCGCGATCCGCGGGCGTCGTGCTACTACCGCCAGGAGCACGACGGCTTGATCATCGGTCCGTACGAAACCGAGGGCTCGAAGCCCTATGGCCTGGACGGGATCGACTGGGATCTCACGTTCCACCTGACGCCGCCCGAGATCGAGCGGCTGTTGCCGTGGCTGGAGCTCGCCGGGGAACGCATCCCTGCGTTCCAGAACGCCGGGATCAAGCAGGTGGTCAGCGGACCGATCACCCACACGCCGGATGCCGGGTACCTCATGGGCCCGGCACCGGGATTACGCAACTACTGGATGTGCGTCGGCGCCTCCATCGGCATCACCCAGGGCCCGGGAACCGGCAAGTACCTGGCGCAGTGGATGGTGCACGGACAGACGGAGATCAACGTCCGCGAGATGGATCCGCGCCGCTTCGGTGACTACGCACCGGGCACGTACACGCTGGACAAGTCGCTCGACGAGTACCACGAGATGTACCAGGTGCGGATGCCGGGCGAGTACCGGGCGGCCGGGCGGCCGGTGCGGCAGACGCCGCTCTACGACACCCTGGACGCCAAAGGGGCGCAGTGGCAGGAGGTCTACGGATGGGAGCGCGTCCAGTACTTCTCCCCCGACGGATCCCCGGAGGTCTACTCATTCCGCCGCGGCTCGGCCTTCGAGCCGATCGGCGCGGAGGTGCGCGCCGTCCGAGAGCGAGCCGGGGTCGCCGACCTCACGGCGTTCTCCAAGTACCGGGTAGAAGGTCCGGGGGCGGCCGCGCTGCTCGACCGCCTGTCGGCCAACCGGCTTCCAGGGCAGGACGGCGGCATCCGCCTGGTACACATGCTCACCGACCAGGGCGGCATCGAGTCCGAGATGACGATCACCCGGCTCGGCCCCGATCGCTTCTACCTGAACAGCGCCATCGTCGCCGAGCAGCACGACCTCGACTGGCTCCACTTCGGCGCTTCGCCCGAGGCGGCCGTGACCATCGACGACGTGACCAACGAGAACGGGATCCTGGCCGTCACCGGGCCCCGCGCCCGCGACATCCTGGCCGGGCTCACCGACACCGACCTCGGCAACGAGGGATTCCGCTGGCTCACCGGACGGGAGATCACGGTGGCCGGCATCCCCTGCCTCGCGCTGCGCGTCTCGTATGTCGGGGAGCTGGGATGGGAGCTGCACCACCCGCTCGACCGGATGGTCGACCTGTACGACGCGATTCATGAAGCGGGCGAACCGCACGGTCTCGCCGACTTCGGCAGCCGGGCGATGAACGTGATGCGGATCGAGAAGGCGTACAAGGCCTGGGGCAACGAGCTGACCACCGAGATCACCCCGGTCGAAGCGCGTATCGAGCGCTTCGTGGACTACGACAAGGACTTCGTCGGCAAGGCGGCAACTCTCGCCCGCCGCGGAGGCCCGCTCGAAATGGTGTGCGTCTACGGCGAGCTGGATGCCGCTGGCGCCGACTGCAGGGGCAACGAGCCGATCTACGCCGGCGACACCATGATCGGGATCACGACCAGCGGGGCGTACGGCTACTCCGTGGACAAAAGCCTCTTCTTCGCCTACGTGACGCCCGAGCACGGGGAGCCGGGAGCCACCTTCGACATCCGGGTCATGGATGAAGCCCGCGCCGGCGTCGTTCTCGCCGACGCCGCCTGGGACCCGGGCAACCAGAGGCTGCGCGCCTGATGGCGGCCCGCGAGCGGCGCCGGAGTGGTGGCCGGTCGGCACGCATCGCCGCCCGGGCATCCGGTCTGCCTCCCGACGAGCGGGCCGTCCGGCCCGGCCAACCCGGGGGCGCCTATCGCCCCCTCACCGACGCCGACTGCGAGCGGGTCTACTCGACCGCCCTCGATCTCCTCGAGGAGATAGGCATGGGCGATCCCATCCCCGAGTTCATCGACGTCGTCACCGCGGCCGGCGGCTCGGTCGACGATCGCGGCCGGCTCCGCTACCCGCGCCCCGTGGTCGAAGGCGCCATCGCCTCTGCGGCCAAGTCGTGGGTGTGGCACGGGATCGACGAGAGCCGCAGCATCGAACTGTCCGAGCAGAAGGTGCACTTCGGCACCGCCGGTGCGGCCGTCCTCATGCTGGACCACGAGACGCAGCGTTTCCGCAGGTCGACGACCGCTGATCTCTACGACCTCTCCCGCCTCGCCGACACGCTTGAGCACATCCACTTCTTCGCCCGGCCCGTCGTGACCGGGGACGCCGAGAACTCCCGCGAGCTGGACATCAACACCGCGTACGCGACGATGGCGGGCACCACCAAGCCCATCGGGACGTCCTTCTTTCGCCCCGAACACGTCTACGAGGCTGTGGAGATGTTCGATCTCGTCATGGGCGGTGAGGGCGAGTTCCGGCGGCGGCCGATCGTGTGCGCCAACAACACCTTCGTGGTGCCGCCTTTGCGATTTGCGATCGAATCGGCCGAGTGCATGGTCGCCCAGGTGCGCACCGGGATGCCGATCAACCTCCTGTCGGCAGGCCAGGCTGGGGCCACGTCGCCGGCTTCGCTGGCCGGATCGCTCGCCCAAGCGCTCGCCGAATGCCTCGCCGCGCTGACCTCGGTCAACCTGCTCTCCCCCGGCCACCCGTGCGTGATGGGCTTGTGGCCGTTCGTCTCCGACCTGCGCACCGGGTCGATGAGCGGAGGCAGCGGCGAGGAGGCCGTGCTCGCCGCAGGAGCCGCCCAGGTCGCCAACTGGCTCGGCCTGCCTTCGGGCGTTCCTGCCGGCATGGCCGACGCCAAGATCCCCGACGCCCAGGCCGGCCACGAGAAGGGGCTGACCGTGGCCCTGGCTGCGCACGCCGGCGCCAACCTGGTTTACGAATCGGCCGGAATGCTCGCTTCGCTCCTGTCCTGCTCGCTGGAGATGATGGTGATCGACAACGATCTGCTCGGCGCCGTGAACCGGACGGTGCGCGGCATCGAGGTGACGGACGCGTCGCTCGGGGCGCAGGTGATCGAGGATGTCGTCGACGGCGCCGGTCACTTCCTCGGTCACGTGCAGACCCTCAACCTCATGCAGCGCGAGTACCTGTATCCGGAGGTCGGCGATCGCCTCAGTCCGGACGACTGGGTCGACGCCGGTGCAACGACGGTCGCCGCGCGCGCCCACGAACGGGTGAAGCGGACGCTCGCCACCCACTACCCCGGGCATCTCTCCCCTGCCGTCGATGCGGAGATCCGGCGGCGCTTCCCGATCCTCCTCGACCCCGCCGCCCTCACAGGAGACGACCGGAGATGGTGACCTCGCTCCCCGACCGGGCCGAGGTCGTCGTCGTCGGCGGCGGCATCGTCGGCTGCAGCATCGCCTACCACCTGGCGCGCCGTGGCGTCACCGACGTGCTGCTCCTCGAGCAGGGCCAGCTGACCGGGGGGACGACGTGGCATGCGGCCGGCTTGGTCAGCCAGCTCAAGTCCTCCCACAGCCTGACCCGCCTCGCCACCTACTCCACCCGGCTCTTCGAGTCGCTCGAGGAAGAGACCGGGCAGGCCACCGGCTACCGCAGCGCAGGATCCATCTCCGTCGCCAGCGACCCGGAGCGCTGGGAGGAGATCATGCGTGGGCTCTCGATGGCGCGCACCGTCGGCGTCGACATGTGGGAGATCACGCCGGACGAGGCCAAAGAGCGCTGGCCGCTGCTCAACATCGACGACCTCATCGGAGCCGTCTACATCCCCAAGGACGGGCAGACGAGTCCCGTCGACACCACGATGGCCCTCGCCAAGGGCGCCAGGGATCGCGGCGTGCGCATCGTCGAGGGCATCGCCGTGCAGGCGTTGCGCACGAACGGCGATCGCATCGCCGGAGTCGAGACCGAAGCCGGATACGTCGCCGCGGAGACCGTGGTGCTCGCCGCCGGTATGTGGACGCGCCAGCTCGCAGCGACGGCCGGCGTCAACGTGCCGCTGCAGGCGTGCGAGCACTTCTACATCGTCACCGAGCCGATCGACGGCGTCGAACTCGGATTGCCGACGGTGCGCGATCCCTCCAACTACACCTACTTCAAGGAGGAGACCGGGAAGATCATGGCCGGCTTCTTCGAGCCGCGGGGCAAGGTGTGGAAGCTCGACGGCATCCCGCGCGACTTCTCCTTCGGCACGCTTGCCGAGGACTGGGACCACGTCGGACCGATCTTCGAGCGCGCCATCCACCGGGTCCCGGCCCTCGCCGATGCCGGCATCCAGCTCTTCTTCAACGGACCCGAGGCATTCACCCCGGACGGCGTCTACTACCTGGGCGAGTCGCCCGAGGTGGACCGCTGCTTCGTCGCCGCGGGCTTCAACTCGGTTGGCATCCAGTCCGCCGGCGGCGCCGGTTGGGTGATGGCGGACTGGATCATCGATGGCCATCCACCTATGGACTTGTGGCCGGTCGACATCCGCCGCACGTTCCCGTTCCAGAGCCGGACCGACTACCTCGACACTCGGATTCCGGAGAGCCTCGGACTCCTCTACGCGATGCACTGGCCGTTTCATCAATACGAGACGGGCCGCGGCGTGCGCATGTCGCCGCTCCACGACCGGCTCGACGCGGCGGGGGCGGTGTTCGGTGAGACTGCCGGATGGGAGCGACCGAACTGGTACGCGGCCCGCGACCAGGAGCGCCGCTACGAGTACTCCTACGGCAAGCAGAACTGGTTCGAGGCCTCCGGCGTCGAGTGCGACGCGGTGCGCAATCGCGTCGGATTGTTCGATCAGGCCTCGTTCGCCAAGTTCGACGTGCGCGGCCCCGAGGCCATGTCCGCCCTGAACCGCATCTGCGGCAACGACGTCGACACCGCGATCGGCAAGGTCGTCTACACCCAGTGGCTCAACGATCGGGGCGGCATCGAAGCGGACCTCACCGTGACCCGGCGCGGTGAGGACCACTACCTCGTGGTGACCAGCGCCGCCTCCGCCACCAGGGACTGGACCTGGCTGCGGCGCCACGTGCGCAACGCCCGGGTACAGATCGCGGACCTCACCGAAGCCCTGCCGACGATCGGCGTCATGGGGCCCCGCGCCCGGGATCTCCTGTCCGGGTTGACGGCGTCCGATCTCGGAAACGATGCCTTCCCCTTCGCCACCGCGCAGGAGCTCGAGCTTGCGGGCTGCCCGGTTCTCGCAGTGCGGATCAGCTACGTCGGGGAGCTGGGGTGGGAGCTGTACGTGGCGCCCGAGGACGTGGTGACCGTGTACGACGCAGTCCTCGCGGCCGGTGGCGAGTTCGGCCTGCACCATGCCGGGTACCACGCAATGAACACGCTGCGGCTCGAATCGGGCTACCGCCACTGGGGCCACGACATCACGGACGAGGACACCCCGGTCGAGGCCGGGCTCGCCTTCGCGGTCGCCTGGGACAAGACCGGTGGGTTCCTCGGCCGGGAGGCACTGCTCGCCCAACGGGGGCGGCCGCGCACCAAGCGTCTCGTCCAGTTCCGGCTCGAGGACACCGAAAGGCTGCTGTACCACGACGAGCCGATCTACGCCGGCGGCGAGGTGGTGGGCAGGACGTCGTCGGGCATGTGGAGCTACGTCGAAGGTCGCCCACTGGCGATGGGCTACCTCACCCGTGCGGACGGGGTGACCAAGGACTTCGTCGACGCCGCATCGTTCGAGATCGAGGTCGCCGGGGAGCGCATTCCGGCCACCGCCCAACTCGGCCCCTTTTACCCCGCTCGCACCCGCACGCACATGTGAGTCGCCGAGGGCGGTCTCCGCGCGTGGCCTGCGGCGGTCACCGACCGCGCCACTCGGGTCGGCGGCCTTCGGCGAAGGCTCGGGGCCCTTCGACGGCGTCCTCGCTGGCCAGCATCGCGTCGTAGGCGGGGACTTCGCCGCTGCGGAGCGCCGCCAGGGCCGCGCCCGCGTCGAGGTGTGCCGTGGTGCGCATGGCTTGGAGCACGGCGCGCACGGCCAGCGGCGCCGCGGCGGTGATCTCGTCTGCCATTGCCCGGGCCGTGGTGAGGAGATCTTCGGCGGGCACCACCCGGTTCACCAAGCCGAGCCGCAGTGCGTCGGTGGCACCGAGCCGGCGACCCGTGAGGATGAGGTCCTTGGCGACCGCGGGCGGGACCATCCGGGGCAAGCGAGCGACCCCGGCGTCGGGAATCACGCCGACGAAGACTTCGCCGAAGAACATCTCAGCGTGCTCGGCGGCGACCACGAGGTCGGCGGCGAGCACGAGCTCGAAGCCGCCGCCGACGGCGAGCCCGTTCACCCCGGCGATGACGGGCTTGTCGAGGTCGGGAAGCTCGGGATACCCGCCGAAGCCGCCGACGCCGAAGTCCGATTCGTACGCCTCCCCCTCGGCGGCGGCTTTGAGGTCCCAGCCGGCGCTGAAGAACCGATCCCCGGCTCCGGTGACGATCGCCACCCGCAGGGCTGGGTCGTCGCGGAACGCGGCGAACACCTCACCCATCTCCCGGCTGGTCGCCGCGCTGATGGCGTTGGCCTTGGGTACGTCGAGCACCACCTCGAGCGTCGAGCCGGAGCGCGTGACGTGAAGCGGACTCATGCGACGGCCACCAAAGCGTCGACGGCCACGGCTCTGCCGGCCGTCACGATCAGCGGGTTGATCTCCGCCTCCACGACCCGGGGATCCTCGCAGAGAGTCTGCAGGCCCATGACCGCGTCGACTGCGGCGTCGAGGGCGAGCTCCCGCCCGGCGGCGCGGGCCGCCCGGCAGACCCGCAGCCCTTCCAGGGCTCGCCGCACCGCACCGGCATCGCTGGGGACGAGGAGGTGCACTCGATCATCGAGGAGC
>JBFFFX010000074.1:0-9370 GCA_041557775.1 Acidimicrobiia bacterium
GTGTTACGCACCCGTTCGCCGGTTTCCCCAGCTGCTCCTTACGGACCAACTGGTTCTCCCTCGACTTGCATGCATTAAGCACGCCGCCAGCGTTCGTCCTGAGCCAGGATCAAACTCTCCGTCGAAAGTTTGAAGAACCTGACAACTGTCGGTCGCTGAAGCGACCTCGAGAGTCAGACTCAAAGGTCGACCGCACCGAGGACGGGTCCTCTGCTCCTCGGACGAATCCGAGGGGTGCAGCCATTGGCTTTGTTGCATCGCCGGCCCGCTCGTTCCGCGGTGCGGAACGGTCGGTCCAGCGCATGCTGGCTTTTGACACGCTGTTCAGTTGTCAAGGAGCCCGGATCCCTCTGCGCGCGTCAGCGGCAGCTGGGCCTCACATTGTACCACCGTCTGGTTCAGACGGCCAGACGACCGGCCGGAGTGGCCGGTCGCCGTGTGCGGCGGCATTGTGACAGGTCTTGCGACCTAGAGCAAGTTCATCGGGCCGGCGCCCCTCAACCCTTGCGAATCCGCCCGGCGAGCCACAGCAACGCGATCACCACCGCCACCAGCGCGGCCACCGAGACCAGCCACAGGAACGTCCGCACGACGCCGCGCAGGAGCCACAGAGCGACGATCACGACGACGACCCCGACGATCACGTTCGCCAGGAACGACCTCGCTCGCGCCCCGCTCATACGTCGGCCTCGACCCGGACGAACCGGCGCTTGCCCACCTGGATCACGACCCCGGGGAGCGATGCGGCGTCGACATACTCCGCGTCCAGGCGCTGCCCATCGAGCTTCACCGCCCCCTGCTTCACCAGCCGCCGAGCCTCCGAGCGCGAGGCGACGAGCCCGGCCGCTTCGAGCAACGCGGGGATCGACTGCTGACCGGCGCCGTCGACTGCGATGGTCGGCACGTCGTCGGGAATCGCCTTCTCGCGGAAGAGCCGGTCGAACGCCGCCTCGGCGTCCGCTGCGGCGTCTTCGCCCCAGTAGAGCGCCGCGACCTCGCGGGCGAGCTGGCGCTTCGTCTCCCCCGGATGGCGGGTCCCGCCCGCCACCTCGGCGACGATCTGGGCGGCATCGGCTTCCCGCCTGCCTGCGGCGAGCACGAACCACTCCTCCATCGCCTCGTCGGGCAGGCTCATCGTCTTTCCGAACATCTCCTCTGCGGAGTCGCGCACCGAGATGTAGTTGCCGTACGACTGTGACATCTTCCGGGTGCCGTCGGTGCCGACGAGCAGTGGAACGGTCATCACGGTCTGCGGCCGCTGGCCGTAGCGTTCCTGGACGGTGCGGCCGATCATCAGGTTCCACAATTGATCGGCGCCGCCGAGTTCGACGTCCGCCTCGACCGCCACCGAGTCGTAGCCCTGCAGCAACGGATACATGAATTCGATGACCGAGATCGGACGGTTGGCTGCGAAACGATCCTTGAAGTCGGCGCGCTCCAGCATCTGCGCCACGGTGAGCGACGACGTCAGCTCGAGGATGTCGCTCATCGACATCGACCCCAGCCACTCCGTGTTCGGGCGGATCTCCAGCGGCTCGGGGAGCAGCAAGTCCTTGATCATCTCGAGACAGCTCGACGCGTACTCCCCCACCGTGTCGGCGTCGAGCCGCTTGCGTGTCTCGCTCCGTTCGCTCGGATCGCCCACTTGCGCGGTGAAGTCGCCGACGATGAGCACCGCCGTGTGGCCGAGCTCCTGGAAGCGCCGCAGCAGCCGAAAGACGACCGCCCATCCCAAGGTGACGTCGGGCGCCGTCGGATCGACACCGAACTTGACCCGCAGCGGGCGTCCCTCCTCGAGGCGGCCGCGCAGCTCACCCTCGGGCAAGACCGTGTCGATGCCCTGCAGGAGATGTTCGAGTTGCTCGTCGACGGGACGCATCAGACCTCCGCGGGCGAGGTTAGTGGAGCGGCGTGTGGACGAATCGCCACAGTCGCTTCTGTGCTTTGCTGATGCCGACGCGCGGCGTGGCGCGGACCTCCTCCGGCGGCACGGACACTCCGAGAAGGAGCCGTACCGCTCCGTTGAGGACCGAGCCCCCGTCGTGTTCGCCGCTGACGCCGAGCGCCTGGGAGAGCTTGCCGGGCCCATCTGCGAGGTGGTCTTCCCGGCCCCGGCGCCGCACCATCTCCTCTCTCCCCCGGCTTGGGATGCCCCCACGCAGCAACACCGCATGCGGGACGCCCTCGACTCCGGTCACGACGTTCATGCACCAGTGGATGCCGTACGACCGGTACACGTAGAGCGTGCCCGCCGGTCCGAACATCGCAGCGTTGCGGGCGGTGCGGCCCCGGTAGGCATGGCTCGCCGGATCCCGCTCACCGGCATACGCCTCGACCTCGTTCAGTACGACCTCGGTGATCACGCCGCCGAACTCGGTGCGAAGGCGCATCCCGAGCAGGGCCGGCGCGACGTCGAGCACGTCGCCACCCAGCAGCCCCAAGAGCTGGGACTCGGCGTTCACGACTGCGCCCCCTGCGCCTCGGCCAGCTCGAGCAACGCAGCGATGTCCCCTGCATGGTCGTCGATGTCCTCCATGGGATCACCCCTGCGGGGTATGCGATCGAGGTCGATGCGAAGCTCGTCGGGTCGCTCGACACGCTCGGCTCGCGATCCCCGTGGATTCAGGTCGAGGCAATTGAGCAGCGCCATCCAGATGATGTCGGCCGGTGGCCGCGGCACCAGGTAGGCCGCACTCCGTCCTGACGGGTATTCCGCCCGGATCCGTTCCGGCGGCGACTCCGGCGCCCGCTTCTCGAAGAAGGGCGGTGTACCGACGCCCGCGGGCCGGCGCTTGAGCAAGGTCGGCCTGCCGAACACGCCGCGCAGTGCAACGTCGACGCACACGAGGAAGTGGTGGACGACGTCGAGCTTGGTCCAGCCCCGCCCGGGCAGCATGACTTTGCCGGCGGTGGTGACCCGCACGTGTTCCCCGTCGATGTCGACGATCATCACGTCCTGCGGCATTCCACCAGTGTGGCAGCGGCTCAGGCGTCGAGCCGCTCTTGTTCCGCGGCGGCAATCCGGGCGTCCAGCCCCTCCAGCCCCTTCTCCAGTTGGGCGAGCCGGTCGCGGCGCCGCGGCGCATCGGCGTCGTCGCCTGTGGTGCGGAGCTGGTCCTCGAGTGCGTCGATGCGTACCGCGACTCGTTCCCGCCGTTCCCGCAGTGCCTCGATCGACTCTGCCAGATCCGCCTTGTTGAAGAGCAGCGATTCGATCTCGTCATTGCCGTCGATGTCGGCGTCCTCCTCCAGCGGCGGCACGAAGACATCGCCCTCCGCGAGGACTCGCTGGTTCATGAAGGTGGGAGAGACGATCTCGATTCCGGCCTCGTGGAGGCCATCCATCATCTCGCTTCGAAGTCGTGACCGCGCGGAGATGAACGTCCGGGGACGTTCCAGGAGCCCCGCACTCCGGTAGGTGACCGCGTAGTCGCCCAACTCGGTGATCAGCACGAAGCAATCCTTCAGACCGGCGGCCTCGGCGGCGGCGACCAGGGTCCGCTCGGCGAGACCCCGGGGGACCCCGTAGCCCAGGGACACCGTGGCCGACACGATCGTGCCTGACGACCGCATGACCGTCACCGGTTCCGTGACCAGCAGCAGGTTGGGAATGAGGGTGAGGTCTCGGTCTTCGGTCTGAATCTCGGTGTGGAGCAGACCCAGGTCGGTCACTCTGCCGAAGTGGTCGCCGCTGCGGATGAAATCCCCTGGCTTGATGTTCGCCCGGCTGCGCAAGATCAGTCCGGCGAGGCCGTTGCCGACATGCGTCGTTGCCGTCAGGCCGATCACGGCGGTGATCAGGAGACCGTAGAGGCCGAGCAGCGCGTTGCGAACGCTCGCGTCCTCGGTGGGGAACGTGACCAGCAGCACGAGGAACAGCACGAGGACGAGACCCGCCAGCCCCACCTGGAGCCGCACCACCCGCACCCGTTGGGAACTGTGCGACCAACGACGCATGAGCCAGGCGGCGCCCCCTCCGGCCACGAGCATCCCGGCGAGGCCGAACCAGAACAACCCGCTACCCATGCCCGGGGCGGCCTCGGCTCACCGCGGTCACGCGGTGCCGGTGAGGTGCAGCAACAACGCCTTGAACGCGTGCATGCGGTTTTCGGCCAGATCGAAGACGCGTGATCGGTCGTGCTCCATCACCTCGTGGGTGACTTCCTCGTCCCGATGTGCCGGCAGGCAGTGGAGGAAGACGGCGTCGTCTGCGGCGCGGTCGAAGAGCGCCAGATCCACTTGGAACGGGGCGAACAGCGCCTTCCTCGCCGCGGCCTCGTCCTCCTGCCCCATCGATGCCCAGACGTCGGTGTAGACCACATCCACGCCGGCAACGGCAATCGCCGGGTCGTTGGAGATCGTGATCGAGCCACCGTGGATCGCGGCGTAGCCCTCGGCCGCGGCGACGATGGCCGGATCCGGCTCGTACCCCTGCGGCGACGCGACGCGGAAATGCACACCGGTCATGGCCGCCCCCAACATCAGGGAATGGCACACGTTGTTGCCGTCGCCGAGGTAGGCCACGGTGGCCCCTTCCAGGGCGCGGTGCTCGGCGATCGTCTGCAGATCCGCGAGCGCCTGGCAGGGATGGCTGCGATCCGAGAGCAGGTTGACGACCGGCGCCTCGGCGTTGTCGGCGATCGCCACCAGGTTGGCGTGATCGAAGACGCGGAGGGCCAGCACGTCGAGGTAGCGGTCGATCGTCCGGGCGACATCCTCGACCGTCTCCCGCTTCCCCAAACCCACCTCGTCGGCCTTGAGCACGACGGGGTGCGCACCGAGGTCGACCGTGGCCACCTCGCACGAGACGCGGGTTCGCGTCGACGGCTTCTCGAAGAAGAGCCCGACACGCCGACCGGCGAGCCGCCCGCCATATGCCGCGGGATCGGCCTTCACCGCTGCAGCCAGGTCCAGCACCTTGCGGAGTCCCTCCGCACCGAGGTCGGAAACCATCAAGTAATCGGTCACGTGACCTCCCCGGTCGTCGCACCGCGCAGGGTTGCGCCCAGCACGGTTGCAGATTCGATCATGCGGCTTCGCTCGGCGGCAATCTCCTCGCTGTCGAGCGTGCGATCGTCGGCACGCAGTCGATACCGGATGGCGATGGATCGCTGCGTGCGGTCCGGTCGATATTCGTCGAACACCTCTGCTCGCTCCAGCAAGGAAGAGGCCTCGCGAGTCGCCGCCAGCACGGCAGAAGCTGTCAATGCATCCGGAAGCTCGAACGACAGGTCGAAGTCGACGTGCGGATACTCGGAGACCGGTTCGAGTTGATGCGGTGTCACGGGTGCCACCACTGCGTCCATGTCGAGCTCGACCACCGCGACACGTCCTCCGATCTCGAAGAGTGCCGCAACGTCTGGATGGAGTTCACCAGCAAAGCCGATGATCTCGTCGCCGAGAAGGATGTCGGCGGACCTTCCCGGGTGCATTCCCGGCCGCTCCGAGGCGCGGCGGATCAGGGTGTGTCCCATCACATCGGCCACGGCGTCGACGACGGCAAGCGCAGTCGTCCCGTCCGCCTCCTCGGCCGGCCCGGCGAGATCGGACTTCCCGAATGGCCCATACACGACGACTGCGCACCTGTTTGGCTGATCGGGGACTCGGGGATCCAATGGCGCCGGCCGCGCATAGAACGTTCGACCGGTCTCGAAGAGCGCCACGGACCTCGCTCCGCGGCTGACGTTGTCGCGTACATTTCGCAACAACCCCGGCAGGAGGTGCTGACGGAGCTTCGCCTGATCATCGCGGAGCGGGTTGCGCACCGTGACGATGTCGCCGGCGGCGCCAACGCTGAACGCATCCAGCTCCGCTTGAGAGACGAACGGCAAGTTGATCGCCTGGTGGAACCCGAGGCCGCGCAACGCATCGTGCAGCCGCCGGACCCGATGCTGCTTCAGAGTCAGGCCGCCGGCCGGGCCGGTGGGGAGCGTCTCGCCGAAAGTGTCGTAGTCCGCGAGCCGGGCGATCTCCTCGACGATGTCGGCCGGCCGGGTGAGGTCGGCGCGGTAGGTCGGAACATCCACCTCGAGCGCATCCTCGATCTCTCGCACCTCGAGCTCGAGCCGGCGCAAGAGCTCGGCACTCCGTTCGCTCGTGAACGACGTGTCGAGCAATCGATGAATCTCCACGAGTGGCACGGTGAGCGTCCACGGTTCTCTTTCGTTCGCCACGACGTCCACGACTCCGGCCAGCACCTCGCCCCCACTCATCTCGGTCAGCACCTGGCAGGCGCGAGCGTTGGCGTAGGGAGCGAGATTCGGATCCACGCCCCGCTCGAAGCGTGCCGACGCTTCGGAGCGGAGATCATGTCGCCGCGACGTGTACATGACCGTTGCCGGGTGCCAGGAAGCAGCCTCCATGAGGACGGTCGTCGTCGAGTCGGCGACCTCCGAGCGAGCACCGCCCATCACCGCGGCCAGGGATGTCGGTCCCTCGCCGTCGGCGATGACCAGATCCTTCGGCCCGAGCGGCCGCTCCGACCCGTCGAGCGTCACGAGCGTCTCTCCGTCAACCGCCCACCTGACGTCGAGCCGATCGCCCGCAATCCGCTCGGCGTCGAAGGCATGCAGCGGATGCCCGGTTTCCAGCATCACGTAGTTGGTGACATCGACGACGTTGGAGATGGCGCGCACTCCGGCCCGCCGCAGCCGTTCTCGGAGCCAGAGCGGCGACTCACCCATCTGCACCTTGCGAACTTCCCGAGCCACGAACCGGTTGCAGCCGTCCGGCGCGGAGATCGTGATCTTCGTGGCCGGGGCGCCGGGCACAGTGGCCAACTCCGGATGCGGCACCCGGAGAGGGACCTGGAACCAAGCCGCCAGCTCCCGCGCCACACCGATCATCCCCATCACGTCTGGGCGATTGTTGGTGATCTCCAGGTCGAAAACGATGTCCGGCAGGCCGACGGCTTGCTCGAATGGGATACCGAGCGGCGTGTCAGGGTCCAGCACCATGATTCCCTCGTGAAGCTCGCCGAGTCCGAGCTCACGCTCCGAGCAGATCATGCCGCTCGACTCGACCCCGCGAATCGTGCGGCGCCCGATCTCGAATCCGCCCGCAAGCACGGCGCCGGGGACGGCGACCGGAACGACGGCGCCTTCCTCGAAGTTCCACGCACCGCAGATGATCTGGTGGAGATCGCCGTCACCGAGATCGACGTGGGTCACTCGGATCTTGTCGGCGTCGGGGTGCGGTTCGATCTTCACCACCTTGCCGACGACGACGTCCGTCCAGTCGGCCCGAATCTCTTCGACCGACTCAACGCCGTGACCCAAGTAGTCGAAAGCGCGCTTCAGCTCCGCGGTGTCGTGAGTCGGCAGCTCGATGTATTCGCTGAGCCATTGCAGTGGTACTCGCATCACGTCACCCCGGATACTGCTGGAGGAAGCGCAGATCGTTCTCGATGAAGATCCGCATGTTCTCGATGCCGTGGCGCACCATCGCCAAACGCTCCACGCCCATCCCGAACGCAAAGCCCGTCACGGAACCCGGGTCGTAGCCGACCGCGGTGAACACGTTGGGGTCGACCATGCCGCACCCCAGCATCTCCAGCCAGCCGGAGCCTTTGCAGACGCGGCAGGAGGCGCTGCCGCCGTCGCAGTTGAAGCACGACACGTCCAGCTCCGCGGACGGTTCGGTGAACGGGAAGTAGTGCGGACGCATCCGGACGGTGGTCGTTGGTCCGAAGTACTGCCGGGCGAACTCGGCAAGGGTTCCCTTCAGATCCGAGAACGTGATGTTCTCGTCAACCGCAAGCCCCTCGATCTGGAAGAAGACCGGCAGATGGGTCGCATCGATCGTGTCGTTGCGGTAGGCGCGCCCCGGAGCCACGATGTAGACCGGCGGCTCGTGCTCCTCCATGTAGCGAGCTTGGATGGGCGAGGTGTGGGCGCGCAGCAGCATCTCGTCCTCAGGCTTCCCGTAGTCGAGATACATCGTGTCCGACTCGAGCCGCCCGGGATGGTCCGGCGGCGTGTTCAGCGCATCGAAGTTGTACCAGGCGAGCTCGGCTTCGGGTCCCTCGGCGACGTGGTAGCCCAGGCCGATGAAGATGTCCGAGACCTCGTCGATCACCTGCTGGATGAGGTGCAGCCCGCCGGACGGCAGATGTTGGTAGTCCAGCGTGACGTCGATCGCCTCGGCCGCGAGTTGCGCCTCGCGCGCGGTTTGCTCGAGCGCCGCCCGTCGCGCATCGATCAGTGCCTGGAGCGCCGTCGCCGCCTCGTTGATCGCCCGGCCCGCGTCGCGGCGCTCCTCGACCGGCAGCGTGCCCAGCTCGCGACGGGCAGCCGCGATCGGCGATTGGCGCCCGACCGTCGCGGCCTCGATGTCGGCCAGTTCGTCGAGGTCGGTCGTGGCGGCGATCTCAGCCGCACCCGACGCACGGAGTTCTTCGAGGGACGCGAGCAGATCCATGGGGCCGGTCAGGTTAGTCGTGGCTGCGGGGGCTTCCCCTTCGCCGTTCATCTCATGCCTCCAATAGAAAAAGCCCAAGGCGGGCACCTCGGGCATCGTCGTTGTGGTCGTTGCGCTATTCAGCCGCGCTGCGCCGACCGGGTCGATGCCCGGCTCGTAAAGGCGTACACCACGCGTCGCTGCATGGGGACAGTGTAGGGGCCGGTGTGACGCCTGTCAGCCCCCGCGGCGTAGGCTGGCGTCGAGGACGCCCCGTGAGGTGACGCCGTGAGTGTCGATCACGACCACATCAACTACATCGAGTTTCCGGCCACCGATCTGGAAGCCACCAAGCGCTTCTACGGCGGCGTCTTCGGGTGGACGTTCCAGGACTGGGGCGCCAACTACGCCAGCTTCTCCGGCTCCGTACTCGACGGGGGCTTCGCCACCGAAAGTCCCGTAGGCGACGGCGGCGTGCTCGTCGTCCTCTTCTCCGACGACCTGGAGGCCAGCCTCGCCGCCCTGGTCGACGCAGGCGGCGTCGTCACGCAGGAGATCTTCTCGTTCCCCGGCGGCCGCCGCTTCCACTTCGCCGATCCGAACGGCAACGTGCTCGCCGTCTGGGGGCACGAGCCGGCCGCCGGCTGATCGACGGTGGACACCAGTGCCCCCGTCGTGATCGCCGAGGCGACGGAGGCCGACGTCAGCGCGTTTGCCGGCTTCCTTCGCAAGGCTTGGCGAGAGGCAGGTCCGGACGCCCCGGGGTTCGCGGGAGCCACGGACGCCGTGATCGCCGAACTGACGACTCCTTCCGCGATCTCGGCGCGAGTCGGGGGCCCGCAGCGGCGCATGTATCTGGCCTGGGATGGAGACTCGGTTGTGGGCTTCTCCGCAACCACGCATGTGGACGACGGCACGATCGAGCTGGCCGGCGTCATCGTGCTCGCCCGCACCTCCGGCCAGGGGATCGGCA
>JBFFFX010000075.1:0-9370 GCA_041557775.1 Acidimicrobiia bacterium
GAATGGGCGACACAGGATGAGTTCCGCCGCCTCGAGGCCGCCGGTCTCACGATGTACGGTCAGATGACCGCGGGCTCGTGGATCTACATCGGGACCCAAGGCATCCTGCAAGGCACCTATGAGTGCTTCGCCGAAATCGCCCGCCGCCGCTTCGGCGGCAGCCTGCGGGGCACCATCACCCTGACCGCCGGCCTCGGCGGCATGGGCGGCGCGCAGCCGCTCGCCATCACGATGAACGAGGGGGTGGCCTTGTGCATCGACGTCGACCCCCACAGCATTGCGCGCCGTCTCGAAACCCGGTACTTGGACGAAGAGGCCGCCGATCTCGATGACGCGATCGCACGTTGCATCGCCGCCAAGGAAGCCGGCCGCCCGCTGTCGGTCGGCGTTCTCGGGAATGCCGCAGACATGCTGCCGCGTCTGCTCGACCTGGACTTCCCGGCCGACATCGTCACCGACCAGACCTCGGCGCACGATCCGCTCACGTACGTCCCCAACGACATGTCGCTCGAGGCAGCGGGCGAGCTCCGCAGCGGCGATCCGGAAGCCTACGTCCGGCGCGCCCGCACCTCCATGGCTCGCCACTGCGAGGCGATGGTCGGCTTCATGGCCAGGGGTGCCGAGGTCTTCGACTACGGCAACAGCCTGCGCGCCGAGGCCAAGCTCGGCGGCTTCCAGGATGCCTTCGCCTACCCCGGGTTCCTCCCCGCGTACATTCGCCCCCTGTTCTGCGAAGGAAAAGGTCCCTTCCGCTGGGTCGCCTTGTCGGGCGACCCGGCCGACATCGCGGCGACCGACGAGGCGGTGCTGGAGGAGTTTCCCGACGACGAGAGCCTGGCCCGGTGGATCCGTCTCGCCGGAGAGAGAGTCGCCTTCCAAGGCCTCCCGGCGCGGATCTGTTGGCTCGGCTACGGCGAGCGCGTGCGCTTGGGACTCCGCTTCAACGAGATGGTGCGCTCGGGTGCCGTCAGCGCCCCAATCGTGATCGGGCGGGATCATCTCGACTCCGGCAGCGTCGCCTCGCCGTATCGAGAGACGGAAGCGATGCGCGACGGCAGCGACGCAATCGCCGATTGGCCAATCCTGAATGCGCTGGTCAACACGTCTTCCGGGGCCTCGTGGGTGAGCGTCCACCACGGCGGTGGCGTCGGGATAGGGCGCTCGCTCCACGCCGGCATGGTCGTCGTGGCCGACGGCAGCCCGCTCGCCGCGGAGAAGCTCAGTCGCGTACTGACCTCCGACCCGGGCACCGGGGTGATGCGCCACGTCGACGCCGGCTATGACCGTGCCGTCGACGTGGCCCGAGAGCGTGGCGTGTCGATTCCGATGCTCGATGCGTAGCGGGTCCTGGACGGCGGATCTACGTCGCTCCTGGGACGCGATCGCGCCGGAAAGCCGCCGCTCGTGACCGTCACCGTTCTGCGCGAACTCGATGTGGCCACCTTGGTAGCGGGCAGCGACGGATACGGCCTGATTCGGGGAGCTGCCATCCTGATCGAGGACGGGCGGATTGGCGCCGTCGGCCCCGAAGGCGCCGTCACGGTGCCCGAGGACGCGGAGGTGGTGTCGCTCGGTGGACGGCTCGTCACCCCCGGCTTCGTGGACTGCCATACCCACCTCGTCTTCGGAGGCAATCGGGCCGGCGAGTTCGCCGACCGCATCTCCGGTGCGACCTACGAGGAGATCGCCGCCGCGGGAGGCGGGATCCGATCCACGGTGCAGGCCACCCGCTCGGCCGCCGACGAGGAGCTGTACGAGACCGGCCTCCTCCGACTCGATCGCCTCCACCAAACAGGGGCAACCACGGTCGAGATCAAGAGCGGCTACGGGCTGGATCTGGCTACCGAGCTGCGCATGCTGCGGATCGCCCGTCGATTGGGTGCCGACCATGCTGCCGCCGTGGTGACCACGCTGCTCGCCCATGTGGTCCCGGACGAGTACCGCGACGACCCGGACGGCTACGTCGAGCTCATCGTGGAGTCGATCCTTCCCGCCGCAATCGCAGCCGGCCTCGCCGATGCGGTCGACGTGTTCTGCGAGCGCATCGCCTTCTCCCCCGAACAGACCGGCCGCATCCTGGGTGCGGCGCGCACCGCCGGGCTGCCGGTGAAGATCCACGGCGCACAACTCAGCGCCAACTCCGGAGTCGATGTCGCGGTGGACCACGGAGCGCTGTCCGTCGATCACCTCGAGCATGCCACCGAAGCGCAGATCGCCGCAATGGCTTCGGCAGGAACCGTCGCGGTGCTCATCCCCGGAGCCACACACACGTTGCAGGAGGCCCGGCGGCCTCCGGTAGATCTCCTCGAGCGTCACGGCGTGCCGATCGCGCTGGCGAGCGATCTCAACCCGGGAACATCGCCCGTCGCGAGCCTGGCGGCCGTCTGCAATCTCGGGGCCGTGCTGTACGGGCTGGCGCCGCTGGAAGCGCTCATCGGAGTCACGGCCAACGCTGCCCGGGCGCTGGGTCTCCACGATCGGGGCGTGATCGCCCCCGGTCGCCGTGCCGATCTCGCCGTGTGGGATCTCGACCATCCCGACGAGATCAGCTACTGGGTAGGGATGAACGCCTGCAGCGCAGTCTGGGTAGAAGGCGAACTCAGCTTCGATCGCTGGGCCTGACCGCCTGCTACCGGGTCGCGGGCGCTTCACCGATCGCCCGGGGTTCGACATAGGCCGATTGCAGCGGGAGCGCTGCTTCGAGGAGATGCACCACTGCATCGCGATAGGCGTCGATGTCAGGGGCATCGGCGAGATCGGTCCGCACGTCCTCGCAGGCCGCCTCGAGCACGTACAACCGGTCGTTGAGGCGGGCGAGCTTGTCCCGATCGACAAGAGCGTCCGATGGAGCAAGGCCGTGCCGGGCCGCCAGCGTGCGAGCTTCGTAGTGCCGCTGCCGGTGACTGCGCCGGCAGTAGACCTGCGGCCGACCCGGACCACTGCGCACCGCGAACTCCATCCCGCACCACGGACAGCGTTTCGTTCGTTTCGTCACCGTGCCGTAAAGCGTACCGACCGAGCCCTATGCGACAAAGGACCTGGGAGCTGTTCGCAGGTCCCGGCTCTCGGCGCCGGCGGCCTCCACCGCACGTCGGAACTCAGTCGGCGCGAGCTTGATGCCACAAGACGGCATCGGCGAAGAGCCGCCCTCCCGGCCCAACTACCGTGCCCAGCCGGCAACTTCAAGGGTGTTCGGGCGGGCGGTAATCGAGATCTGCAGGTCACGGACCAGGGAGCCGACCGTGCCCTCCCCTGCCGAGAAGTGGATCTCCGTGAGACCGAGCACGCCGGAGTAGAAGCGTCGTGCGAGCGCGAGATCATCGCAATGCAGGTAGTCCGATGCGCAGAAGGATCGTCGCGATCTGGGCGATCCAGCGGAACGCGGC
Source organism: Acidimicrobiia bacterium (assembly GCA_041557775.1). Lineage (GTDB taxonomy): Bacteria > Actinomycetota > Acidimicrobiia > Spongiisociales > UBA5794 > DATHZQ01. Next base: position 3,387 of record JBFFFX010000075.1, read on the forward strand.
GGGAAACGGACCGTTGGGCCTCGCATGACCGCTTCACTCTCTGCACACCCGTCGGTGACCCGGCGATCCGCCGTCCTGGCGGCAGCGGGTTTCGGAAGGTCCGACGGTCCTCCCCGTTGGCGGTGCGGCGCTCGAGACGGCGGTCGCAACCATGGGCACCTGCCTCAACGCAACGATCTGGAGTCGGTCCAACTCAGGGACGCAGTCCGACCCGCGGTGCCGGCGTGCACCGCTCAGCAGACCTCGGCGGGCGAGCCCACCACCTGACACAGGCCCACCCGATCCAGCACGCGAACCATGCGATATCCGGTCTCCGCGAGGCCTTCCCTCCGCAGTACGGCGAGCGCTTCGTTTACCGACTGCCGGCTGGCACCCAGGAGCGTCGCCAACGAGCTCTGTGACAGATGCACCTCGCCGTAGGGGTCGGCCTCATCGAGCAGCAGCTCGGCGACCTGCTCCCGAGTGGTGCGATGCATCAGCCGAATCACCCGCCGCTGAGTCGACTCGAGCTGACTCAGCCCGGCGACGAGCCACCGCATGGCGATACGAGGATGCTCGAGGAGGACCGGGATGAGGCGGGCCCGTTCCAGGCGGAACGCCTTGACCCGGCCCACGGCACGCGCCGAGGAGATGTACGGCTCGTTCCGGAACATCGCGATGTCGCCGATGACGCCGCCTTCCTTGACGTGGCCGACGACGCGACGACCCTCCGTACGCGTGCGGTAGAGCTCCACGTTGCCCTTCTGGATGACGAACGCAGCGACGGCCGGCGCACCTTCACGGAAGAGGTGTGTGCCCGGGTACTTGTCGACGTACTCCCCCGCAGACGCGAGCGCCTCGAGATCGGCGCCGCTGAGAGGCAGGTAGTCGGTCCTCCCGAAGGACCGCGCCAACCATGCGAAATGTTGGTGCTCGGCGGTATCCATGCTGATGCCTCTGGCTGGTCGTGACCCTCAACCCGCCCAGCGTTCCCCCTCTTCCCAGGAATTGTCCAGTGGCTGACGTTTGACCCTGCTGGGAGAGCCCATGCGGTGTTGGGCAGTACATGGAGCACCGAATCCATGGAGTCTTCGAGGGCGGCGGCATCCGAGGCGTTGCCCTCGCCGGCGTCGCGGCGGAGGCGCGAAGCGTATTCGACCGAGCGCGGAGTGCCGCCGCTGCCCAGCTCACCGAACACCTGAGTCCGCTGTGAGCGAGAGGTCTGCCGAGTCCCGGCGGTACCGTGATCTCGCAACGTCCCTCCTGCTTCCGGCGATCCTCGTGGGACTGGCCGTGGTGTTCGCGTGGGCTCTGGTCTTCGGCACCTCCGTCGGAGACCGCCCGGAGGAAACCGCAGAGCTGGGCCGGCTCGCCGACCCCAGCGATGTGTACGACCCGGTGCAGGCGGGAGAACCGCTGCCGCCGGGCTTCCGCCAGGTCTTGGCTCGAGACGCCATTCTGCCGATCTACGACCCGGAGTTCGTGCCCGCGGCCGAGTCCCCGTGGGGCGACGACGTGCTCGTCATCGGCCTCGCCCTGGACGGCGAGGCGAAGGCATACCCCGTCGACACCCTCAACCGTCGCGAGATGGTCGTCGATCGCCTTGCCGGGATCCCGGTCCTCGTCACCTGGTGACCGCTGTGCGCCACGGCGATGGTCCATCGCCGCGAACTCGATGGTCAGCAGCTGGTGTTCGGCGTCCAAGGGGCCTTGTGGGGCAACGCCATGACGTGGTGGGACCACGACACCGGCAGCGTGTGGAGCCAGCCGCTCGGTGAAGCCATCGCCGGCCCGCGCAAGGGTGCGCGGCTGGAGCTGGTGCCCTCGACGCTGACGACCTGGAGCGCATGGCGAGCTTCGCACCCCGACACGCTGGCCCTCGACGTGCGCGCCGGCCGCGGCGGCTTCGCACTCGAGGACATGGTGGTGGTCGTCGACTTCGGTGGCGACGCCGCCGCCTACCCGGTGACGACGCTCCAGAGCGGCACGGTCGCCAACGACGTGGTCGCCGGCGCACCCATCGCGGTGCTCGTCGACCCTGCCGCTCCCGACCGATGGGCCGTCTTCTCCCGCGTCCTCGACGATCGCACCGTGACTCTGGTGCGCGACGGCGACCGCATCATCGATCGGGAGACCGGAACGACGTGGGACCCGGTGCGCGGCGTCGCCGTCGATGGGCCGCTGCGCGGAGAGGTCCTCGACCTGCTGCCGGGCTTCACCGCGTTCCCGCTCGATTACCGGACGTTCTGGCCCGGGGGCCGCATCTGGAACTGAGCTTCAGCTGCGCAGGGCTCGTGCGCTGAGGCCGATCAGGCCCATACCCATGACCAGCTGGGTCGGGATCCACAGTCCCGTGTGGCCGGCGAGACTGCACATGACCGCACCGATGGCCAAGAGCGCACCGCCGAGCATCGAAGCCCCCAGGGCGTGCCGGCCGCGCTGGACCAGACCCACGATCAGCCAGCCCAGAGCGAGCGTGAATGCGGTCGAGAGGAGCAGCGCGGAGGTCGGAATCACGGCCGCCGGGTCGGGAGCCGGGGAGATGATCTCCAACACGATCAGCACCGCCACCCAGGCTGCGACGTGCCCGACGATCGTGCCCGGCGACAACCGCTCCGCGGTGCCGGCTGCAGGCGTCTCCAGCGACGAGGACGAGTCGTGGGTGGCAGTGGTGTCGAACATGCGGAAACCTCCTGGCGCCACCGTAGCCGCCCGGAGCCCGCAATCAAGGTCCTTCTCGGCGCGAGAAGAGCCACGCGGCGAACGACGCCACGTCTTCGAAGATGACGTCCGGTGCCGCATCCTCGATGACACTGCGGTTCGTCGTCGACGCCCATGCCGCTCCGACCGGGACGAGACCGACCGTGCGGGCGGCGTGGACGTCGCTGGGAGCATCACCAACGGAGACGACCGACGCGGGCTCGACCGCCCACTCGTCGATGATGCGTTGCATGTTGCGGTCTTTGATGTTCCCGTCCTCGCCACCGGCGGCCACATGGGTGAATCGATCGGACATCCCCCACTCGTCCAGGGAGATCGCGGCACTGTGCGGACCCTTCCCGGTGACCACGGCGCTGTGGACGCCAGCGGCGTCGAGCCGGTCCAGGATCTCCTCGATACCGTCGAACGGCTGAGGGGCGAGATGATGCGATGCCCGGTACAGCGCGAGGTACCGGGCCAGGGGCTCCTCGCCGTCCGCCGGAAGATGGTCCCGCAAAATGCCTTCCTCGGTGGGCCCGAACATCGCTCGGATCTCGTCGTCGCGGTACTCCGCACCGAGGTACTCACGAAAGACCCCGCGAAACGCGGCAAAACAGACCGGTAGGGAGTCGCCGAGCGTCCCGTCGAGGTCGAAGATCACACCGTTGAGCATGCCTCGGAGGCTAGACGGGTCATCCCGCCCCGCCGGCGAGGCGCGCCGCCTCGGGGGAACGCCGCAGCCGCACCATGGCGGCCACGCCGAGCACCGGCCCCAGGGCCAGCCACGGGAAGGCCCAGCGCCATCCGATCGCCTCGGCGATGATCGGCACGCCACGGATGGTCACGAGCGTGAGCAGGAATCCCAGAGCGGTCTGCAGCGTCAGCGCCGTACCCCTGGTCTCGTCGTCCGCAGTCTCCGTGACCATGGTCGAGAACTGTGCCGAGTCGGCTACCACCGCCAGGCCCCACACCAAGAAGGCGCCGACCACCAGAGCAGGATGGAGCCCGAAGAGGAGTGGCGTGAGCAGCGCAATGCTGCCCGACACCGCCATCGACGCGCCGGCCGTCAACGTGCGGCCCCGCCGATCGGCAACCAACCCGGCGACCCACGCCCCGATGCCGCCGACGGCGATGATCGCGAACGTGGCCACGGGCACCCACCCGTCGCCGAAACCCGCTGCTGCGGCCGAGGCGGCCAGAAACGCCGCGGTCCACGTCCACATCGCGTAGAGCTCCCACATGTGGCCCAGGTAGCCGTACGTGGCAAGCCGCACCCCGCGGTTGTGAACGACCGATCCGACCTGGCCCCACGAGAAGCGCGGGGGCGGCACCTCGTAGGGACCATCGCCGACGGTGAGCCCCATGACGATGCCACCGCCGAGCGCCAGCAACGACGCGCCCAGAATCACGCCCTCCCACTCGAAGCCGAGGCCGCGGATGAGGTGCGGACCGGCGCTTCCCACCGTCAGCGCTCCCACGAGCACACCGAGCGCCATCCCCCTCCCCCGGCGGAACCAGCCCGCCATGACCTTGAGCCCGCTGGGATAGACACCGGCGAGCGCGACCCCGGTCATGAGCCGCAGGACGAAGGCAAGGGCGACATCGCCCGGCCCGAGGAGGACCAGCGTGGAGTTGGCGACCACGCCGACCAGCGTCGCCGCCACGAAGAGGCGCCGGGCGGGAATCACGTCGGCCAGACTGAGCACCGCTGATCCGAGCGCACCGAGCACGAAGCCGATCTGCACGGCCAGAGTGAGTCCGGCGGCCTCGCCCGAGCGCAGACGCCAGGCTTCCTCCAGCTGAGGCGCAACCGCCGATGCGGAGAACCAGAGGGTCAGCACGAGCAGCTGGCTCCCGGCGACGGCCCCGAGGGCCCGGCGCTGGCCTGCCACACGGTCCGCCGGCAGATCCGACTCAGCCGGCGGCAACGGGGATCCTCTCCCCCGCCTCGTTCTCGGCCTGCTCGCCGGGCTCGCGCTCACGCCGCATCGCGATGCCGGCGGTGGCGACGAGGAACACCACGACTGCCGCCCCGACGGCCAAGGTGTGGTCGGCCACGAAGTTCAGCACGGTCTGTGAGAGATTCTCGACGACGCGAAACGCGGGCGAGCTGCCGAGCGCCGTCGCTCCCGAGCGGATCTCCGTGGTCCAGAACCAGATGATGAAGGCGCCTGCCGCAATCAGGATGGTCCCGCTCACTCGGTTGATGTACTGCGCCGAACTGCGGAGGCGATTCACGAGAGACTGCTTGCCGAGGGAGAGGACGACGGTGACTCCCATCAGGACGACGGACATTCCCGCACCGTACACGAGGAAGATGACGAGGCCTTCGACGATGCTGCGCGACGACAGCTGCGTTGCGACGACCGAGAGGAAGACCGGCAGCGTGCACGACAGCGAGGCGATCGCATACGACACGCCGAATCCGAACACGTTGCGGTAGCCGCGCCCCTTGCCGGCTCGCTTCGCCTTGGGCAGGCCGAGGGCCAACTCATAGCCCGAGATGAGCACTATTCCCAAGCCGAGCACGCCGGCGCCGACGACGACGGCCAGCCACGGAATCCAGTCGGTCAGCGAGCGGAGCCCGATCGTGATGGCCAGACCGGCTACACCGAAGACGGCCACGAAGCCGAGCGAGACGACTGCGCCGACGCCGAACGCGGAGCGCACCGCGCCGGCCCTGGTCGTGTCGGCATCCGAGAGACCCATGAAGTACGACAGATATGCAGGGAGCATGGCGAACCCGCACGGATTCACCGTCGCCACCATGCCGGCGGCGAACGCCAGCGCCAGTGCTGCGCTCATACGCCGAGCACCTCTGCGATCTTGTCGCGCAGCTGCGACTCGGACAGGGGGCCGTTGTGGCGTTCGACGATGTGGCCGTCGGCGCTGATGAAGACGGTGAACGGCATGCCGAGACCACCGAATTTCGTGTACAGCTCGCCGCGGCGATCCTCTGCGCTGATCCACTCGACACCGGTCTCGGTCAGCAGCTCCTCAGCCAGGTCGCGCCGGTCTTGGATGTTCATACCCAAGAACGTGACTGCGTTGCCGATCGCGGCCTGGACCGGGCGGAAGGCGGCCGACATCTCCGCAACGCACGATGGGCACCAAGAGGCCCAGAAGTTCACGACCAGCGGCTGCCCCCGGTAGTCGCCAAACGTGCTGGTCGAACCGTCGAACAGCACGAATGGGGTGGAGGGCGCGGGATCGGTGAGGTCCTGGGTGGGAGCGGCCCGCGCGGACGCGGCCGGGGGAACTGGGCGTGCGGCGGCGTCGTCCGCACCGGCCGCTCCCGAGCAGGC
>JBFFFX010000076.1:0-9368 GCA_041557775.1 Acidimicrobiia bacterium
AGTCGCCTCCCCGTCCACCGCAGGTCAGGGCGAATGCTTCATGGTCGCTGCCGATGGGGCTGTAGAAGAACAGCAGGTCGCAGGCTCCGTTGTCGCCTCGTTCGCAGTCGCTGCGCCAGAGATCCAAGTCGACCGATCCCAGAGTGTCCGCACACCACGGTGGATCGGTGCGCGGGAGACGACCGCCACAGGTTGCCGAGATTTGCGATTGTGCACCTTCTACGCCACCTTGGTAGACGTACAGCAGGTCGCACTTCTCTGGGTCGCCGCCAATGCATGCGCCCAGGAGGTGATCCATCAGCAAGTCGTAGCCCAGCGGAGTCTCGTCCGCGATGCCACCCAGCGCTTCGATCTCCCCGGGGGAGAGGCATCGGTCGATCGCTTCGACGAAGCTATCCAAGAATGCCGCGCCCTCGGGAGAGAAACCCTCGTCCAGCGCGAACTCGAGGTCTGCGGTGGAGAGGTCGTCCAAGACTCCGTCCGCTTCGAGCCGGCTTGCCACGCAGCGCGCCGACTCGGCGCTCATGTTGTCGTCGAGCTCGTCGAGGACTTGCTCTTCGAGAGATGGGCGGTCGGCGTAGGCGTTCAGTACGGCGAGCACGAGCCAGGCGGCACCCAGGCCGACCGCCATCTTCCCGCGTCGCCGGGGTCCGCGCGGCGGCTCGGTCTCCGGCAAGGGGCCCGGGGGTGGAGTCCAATCGTCGCCGGGTGGTCCTGTGCTCCGCGTCTCGCGCGGCGTGACCGCGTCGGCCTCGTGATCGCGGTGCAGCAGTGGAGGTGGGTCTGGCACGAGCAGCGCATCTTCGGCATCGGTGGGAGGAAGAACCGTTGACTGCGGCGAGGTGTCGGCGGTATCGGAGACAGTTGGTGTGGGTTCGGGTCGGGTCGCCATCAGGCCTTCGCGCGCTGCCCGCAGCAGATCCTCGCTCGTCGTGGGCTTCCTATCGTCTTCGCCGTCGGTCCGTCCGGACATACACCACCCTGGGGTCGCTCTTCGTCGATCATGGGTCGACGGTCGACCGGCGACCAGGGTCTTTTGACGCCCGCCTCCCGGCGGAAGGCCACACCCGGCGGTTTCGCGGCAGGGCGTCCGCGGCAGGATTCGAACCTTCTCCGCGTTCGGTGGGTGGAGGGAGCGATGGTGTGATTGCGGGTGGTCGACGCCGAGGAGGCGTCGAGCGGTGGATCACCGACTGGGGCGCCCGCGGCAGGATTCGAACCTGCGACCTACTGCTTAGGAGGCAGTTGCTCTATCCCCTGAGCTACACGGGCCGACGTGCGGCATCGTACCCGGTCGTGGCCGGCTCCTCGATCCGTGGCGGGAGGCGACCAGGGCCGCCCGGCGCTGCGCCGCGCCGCCGGCGGCGTTTCGCACTGCACGGCGGTAGATTCGGCGGGTGGCGGAGAGGTGCGGACATGACTGAACACAGCGAGGCACACGAGGTTGTCGCGCTGAACGCGGACATCGTCGGGTACAGCCGGCTCATGGCGGACGACTTCGACTTCACCACCGGCGTGGTGGAGTCGCACCGGCGTCTGGTCGAGGAGAAGGTGGCCGCCAACCACGGAACGCTCGTCAACTTCGTGGGCGACAACTTCATGGCGGTGTTCGACGCGGCCGCCGAGGCGCTGCAGGCGGCGATCAGCATCACGACGGCGGTCGCCGCCGACAACGCTGATCGGCCCCGCCACAAGCGTGTCGAGTTCAGGATGGGCCTGGATCAGGGCGAGGTCGTCGCGACGTCGGACGGCCGGTACTTCGGCGAGGCACTCAACGTCGCGGCCAGGATCCAGGCGATCGCACTGCGCGGCGGTGTGAGCGTGTCCGGTGCGGTGTATCGGGCACTCGACGAGCCGGCGTTGCGCTTCAGGGCGCTGGGTGCGAAGGATCTCAAGAACATCCCCGAGAACGTGGCCGTCTATCAGCTGGCCGACCTCCCACCGGACCAAGCCCTGGGTGCGGCCAGGCCTTCCCTGGCGTTGGAATCACCCACCGTCGCCGTGCTTCCGATGCACACCGAGTCGCTCGATGCATCCCTGCGGGGCGCCGGACCGGTGCTGGTGTCCGAGATCGTGCACCGGCTCGCCCGCATCCCCGCATTGGATGTCATCGACGCCGCTCACGAGGCCAGTCGGGAGCGGGCCGGTGTCGACTACATGCTCGAGTCGGGCATCCATCAGCTGGGTGATCAGCTGCGGATCTACACCAAGCTGGTCGACATGGCGACGATCAACGTGGTGGCTTCGCACCGATGGGAGGCGACACCGGCCACGCTGCTCGCCGTCTCCGATCAGATCGCCGAGGAGGTCGCCGGGTCGCTGGAGATCGAGCTGGTGGTCGGAGAGCCGGCGCGGATCTACGCCGAGGTCAACGACCCAGAGGCGCTCGAGCACATCTATCGCGGCTGGTACCACATCACGAAGGCGACGGACGAGGGATGGCGCCGGGCCATCGAGCACTTCACGCGAGTGGTCGAGCAGCGCCCGGACCATCCGCACGGTCACGCCTTGCTGGCGTTCGCCTACTGGCTCGGGGCGGCGGAGAGCTACATGCCGGATCGCGCGGTGGCCATCGACAAGGCGAGGGAACACGCCCGCCTCGGCATCGCCGCCGGCGACCCGACCGGCTTGAGCAGCATGGTCGAGGCCGCGATCCTCCTCGATGAGGGCCAGCCGGATCTCGCGCTCGAGAAGGCGGAATCGGCGCACATCACACGACCGACCTGCGACGTCACCTATGCGCTGGAGGGGAGCGTCCGGCGCTACCTGGGCCAGTGGGATCGTGCGCTCGAGCTGATCGACCGGGCCATGAAGCTCACCCCGGTCACGAAGCCGTGGTATCCGACCGTCCAGGCGTGCAGCCTCTACATGGGCGGCAAACCCGAGGACGCGGCAACGGTGGCCGAGGCGGTCCTCGAGCATCATCCCCAGAATCTCGAGGCGCTCCTCGTGCTCGCCGCCGCCCAGGAGGCGCTGGGGCTGGACCGCCGGGCCAAGGCGACCGCAGCCGTGATCCGGGAGCGCTTTCCCGCGGTCGAGGCGGACGCGTGGTTGTCGAGGAATCCCTACCGCGACCCCGAGCTGGTGGCGCAATGGAGGAAGGATCTCGCCCAGGCGGGTGTGATCGCGACCAACGACTGACCGCCACGACCCGGCTGCACCCACACCGTCGACGGCGCACCGCCGTGCGCACCCACCGGTGGGACCACGGGGATCAGGTGGCGGCGGAGGCGTCCTCGATGAAGGCGGCGATGTCGGTCTTCATCTGGGCGAGGGCGTCGACCACGACGTACATCATGTGACCGCCGTCGTAGTACGCCATCGTGACGTTGTCCTGCAGCTCGTCGTCGAGGCCAAGGTGGGCGAAGGTGTATTCGGTGGCGAAGTGCGGCGTGGCCAGGTCGTAATAGCCGTTGGCGACGTAGACCTTCATGAACGGGTTGCGGGACATCGTCTCCCGCAGCGTCTCCGAGACGTCGACGTAGGCGTTCTTGAAGTCCTCGTAGTCCCAGGGATGGACGCGGTCGGTGAGAATCTCGTACGGCAGGTCGCTCTCGTACTCGAGATCGCCGCGCACGTAGTCGTTGAGTGCCGAGGTGTACACGCCCATGGTGGCGTCGATGCTCGGATCGCTCTCCATCTGGTGGCCGGTGTTGAGGCGGTCGATGCCCGTGTACCGGCCGTCGATGCGGCCCACGGTGCGTCCGCGATCGCGCAGCAACTCCTTGCAGAAGCGGAGGATCTCGATCCGCAGATCCGACTGGCGAACGTAGGTCTCGGACAGGCCGGTGTAGCGGGCCAGCGTGGCGGCGATCTCGTCCCGTTGCGCCGGCGTCATGCGCGATCCCAGCATCAGCCCATGGGCGTAGTCCGTCAGCGCCCACTCTTCGACCTCGCCGACGACGTCGCGCAGCGGACGTGCGAGCAGGTCGTCGGGCAGCTTGCGGTGGTACCACGCCGTCGCCGCATAGGTAGGCAGGAACACGACGTAGGGCAGGTCGTTGCCGCGGCGGAACGTCCACGTTTCGCGGTCGAAGCCTGCGGTCTGGAAGTTCAGGATGGACGACACGAGGATCAGCCCGTTGAAGTACATGCCGTGGCGTCGCAACAAGTGGCCTGCAAGCCCGGCTGAACGGGTGGTGCCGTAGGACTCGCCGGCGAGGAACTTCGGTGATCCCCAGCGGTGGTTGCGGGCCAGCCACAGCCGGATGAACTCGCCCACCGACTCGAGGTCGCGCTTGAAGTGGTGGAACTCTTTGGCCTCCTCCTCGGGGATGGCGCGGCTGTAGCCCGTGCTCACCGGGTCGATGAACACGAGATCGGCGATGTCGAGGATCGAGTGCTCGTTGTCCGTGAGGCGGCCCGGCGGGCGGAGGGGCATGCCGTCGTCCTGAAGGACCACCCGGCGCGGGCCGAACGCCCCGAGATGGAGCCAGACCGACGACGATCCGGGCCCGCCGTTGAAGGAGAACACCACCGGACGATGGCGGCGGTCGGTGACGTCGTTGCGCACGTAGGAGATCGAGAAGAACGAGGCCTGCTTCTTGCCCTCCTCCTCCTTGATGACCATGTGCCCGGCGGTCGCCGTGTACTCGATGGTCTGCCCGTCGATGGTCACCGTGTGCGTCGTCTCCGCAAAGACATCCTCGTGGTGCGGCGGTGGCTCAGGCTTCGTTTCGTCGTTCTTGACGTCGTTCTTGGCGTTCTCGTCGGCCATTCAGGGCTTCCTCCCGGCGCAGTGGCGGCCGCAGCCTACCTATCGCGCGCGATCCGAGGCCCGTCGGAACGGGCCTCGGATCAGTCGGCGAAGGTAGGTCAGGTCTTGGCGGGCGGCTCGTCCTTGCCCGCGGCACTGCCGGCGGCTTCGCGGCGGGCGAACAGCGCCCATCCGCCCAGCAGGGCGATCACGACGCCGCCGAGGAGGACCGTCCATGCGATCGGAGTCAGCGACGTGTTCTTGATCGTGTCGTAATTGTCGAGTTGTGCGTCGAAGGCACCGACGGTGGCCTCGAACCGGCCGAGGGCCTCGTCGAAGGTGGCCAGCGCACCCGCGGTCGCCGGGAAGTGCTGGCCGACGAATGCCTGGACCTGGTCGCCGGACATGCCGAGCTGCTGTGCCAGCGCGGGCAACATCCCTGTCTGCATCTGCGCACCCATTGCGCCCACCACCTGCAGCGCGCCCTGGCTCTGGGTGACCAGCTCCTCGGTGTAGACGGGCTTGAAGGCATCGTTGAGATCGTCGGCGGCTCCCGACTTGCCCACGAGAGAGAACAGCAGCGCTCCGGCGACGACGAGGACGCCGAGCACGACGGCGGCCATCGCGCCGTTGCGGCCCCGAACCCACATGAACGCGGCGACGACGACCGTCAGCACGCCGAGACCGAGAATTGCCCACGGCACCGTTGTCACAGGCAGCGCACCGTTCGGGATGTCGTCCGCATCCTGGAAATTGCCCTGCTGGCTCGCGATCAGATCGTTCACGTCGGTGAACTGGGTGGCGATGGCGGGCAACGCCTCCACCCCGGCGGCGACCGCCGGGAATTGCTCCCCGACGAAAGTGACGAAGCCGTCCGGCGGCATCTCGAGCGCGCTGGCGAGCGTCGGCACGACGACGGACTGGAACTCCGCCCCCACGGCGCCGAGCGCAGCCACGTCGGCCTGGGATTGTGCGATGGCCTCGTCGCTCATCACGGTCTCGCGGAAGCCGTCGGTGAGGTCCTCGAAGGCCGGGGCGACGGTGAACAGATCGGCCGTGATCGGCACGACGATCAGGATGATCCCGACGATGAGCACGCCTATGGCGGCGATGCGTTTCTGCATTTCGACTCCTCGCACGCGTGTCGGCCGGATCCGGTCGCGTGGTCGAGCCGTCGACGGGATCCGGCGTGGATTGCCTCCGCATTGGAGCAGCCTTCTGCGGGCCCACCTAGGGGTAGTTGGACCCTCCGAACCCGCCGGATTCCTGTGGACGCCTCATGCTTCGTACTCGGTCTACTCGACGAGCAGGTCGAGCACTCGCTGCGCGCTGAGGCCGCCGCGCTCGACGTGCACGACCGTCCCGACGCGTCGTAGATGACGCTGGCTGGTGATCCGCGGGCACCGAAAGTGAGTGTGCTCGGCGCGCTGCCGTTGCCGTTTCCGACATCGCGGGCCAGGGCTACTCCCCGACGATGCCCCGCTTGCGGGCGTCGCCCAAGCCCCGGCCGTTGTCCTGGCTGTTGATGCCGGCGAAGTCGACTTCGTCGCCGAGTTGCTGCGAGAGCGCAACGAGCTGCGGTATCTCCTGCTCGCACCCGGTGCACCACGAGGCGAGGAACGCGGCCACCGTCGGCTTGCCGTGGAAGCCGGAGAGCGCAACGCGGCCCTCTCCCTCGAGCCCGGGGAGGTCCCAGCCTTCGGCGGACGTATCACCCGTCGCCGGCTCGGGCCAGAGGGACACCGGGAGCACCACGAATCCGACGGCAAGCAGGCCACCGATTCCGGACGTCTTGATCGTGCGGGTGCGGGCTTCTTGGCCGCGCTTCTCCTCCCGGAGCTGCGCACTGCTCCTCCTTGCCATCGAGCGCCAGAACGAGGGCGGCGGAGCGCGCCATCCCGGAGTGCCACCATTGGGTCAATGCCTCGCGGTACGGTGACCGGCATGCCGGAGCGATCGAAGGAGGCACACGATGGAGCTGAGCAGCGTCGCGTACGCCGTCGACGGCCGGGTCGCCACGATCACGCTCAATCGGCCGGAGCGCCTCAATGCCATCGACGAAGCGATGCCCGGGGACATCCGCCGCGCCGTTGAGGCAGCAGAGGACGACCCGGGGGTGCACGTCATCGTGGTCACGGGAGCCGGGCGAGCCTTCTGCGCCGGCTACGACCTCGTTGACTTCGCCGAGACGCCGGGCACCAACCCAGGTGTCCAGGAGATGCCGTGGGATCCCACGATCGACCTGACGTTCATGGGCCGCAACACGCGTGACTTCATGAGCCTCTGGCATGCGCGCAAGCCGACGGTCGCCAAGGTGCGCGGCTTCGCCGTGGCCGGCGGGAGCGACATCGCCCTGGCATGCGACATCGTCGTGATGGCGGAAGATGCCAAGATCGGGTATCCGCCGGCCCGGGTGTGGGGCTGTCCCACGACGGCGATGTGGGTCTATCGGGTGGGTGCGGAACGGGCCAAGCGCATGTTGCTCACCGGCGATCTCGTTGACGGGCGCGAGGCCGCAGCCATGGGGCTCGTGCTCGAAGCCGTCCCGGAGCCGGAGCTCGACGGCCGGGTGGACGCTCTGGCTGCGCGAATGGCGGGCGTGCCGCGCAATCAGCTGATGATGCAGAAGCTGATGATCAACCAGGCCTACGAGAACATGGGCCTGCGAGGCACACAGCTCATCGCGACGCTCTTCGACGGCATCACTCGCCACACCCCGGAGGGCATGTGGTTCAAGGAGTTGGCCGAGGCCGAGGGATTCGCCGCGGCGGTGCGATGGCGCGACTCCGGAGACCCGATCGCTCCGGACGTGTCGCGGTGACGTTGCGTTGTGCTGCTCGGCGCTCCCGCGCCTCAACGCTCTCGCTCGAGCGGGAACTCGGCGTCGGGGTCGAACCATTCGATCTCACCCAGTGGCGACTCGGGCTCGGTGGCGGCCTCGGTCGGTGCGGGTGATTCGAGCGGCGGCGTCTCCGGTAGCGGTGCCGCGCTCTCGCCGATGAGGCTGCGGAACTTCGTGACCATCGTCCGCCACGCTCGCGTCTCGGCCGGCGGGTGCTCGCGCAGCAAGTCCGGAACCGTCCGGATCCACCCGACGCTGCGCAACGTGCCGACCATCGCCGCTCCCGTGATGGCGACGATGCCGACGGCCGCCAGCAGTACCACGGGCCGGGGCAGGTTGAGCTCGAAGAAGTCGTGCGACGCGGGGCTCACCATCGAGAGGATCAGCAGACCGGCCATCGAGCCGATGAGCCACTTCTTCCACGGCAGCAGGGGGCGGCTGACCATGCCGAGGGCGAAGAGGCCGATGGCGGTGAGCACCAGGGTCGCCGTCGTGCGGGCTTCGGTCAGCTTCACCTCCTCGTGGATGGCGAGCTGGTAGGCAGCGAAGGTGGCGATGGCGGCGGCGAGCCCCGTCGGTATGGCAAAGCGCAGCACACGGGCGACGAAGCCCGATCGGGCGCGGCGCGCCGACGGGGCGAGGGCGAGGAAGAACGCCGGAATGCCGATCGTGACGGTCCCCACGAGCGTGAGGTGTCGGGGGAGGAAGGGGAACTTCAAGGAGACCAGGCCGATCGCCACCGCGAGGACGATTGCGTAGACCGTCTTGGTCACGAAGAGGTTGGCGACTCGCTCGATGTTCGAGATCACCCGGCGTCCTTCCGCAACGACGCTCGGCAGGGTCTCGAAACGTCCGTCGATCAGAACGAGCTGGGCCACGGCGCGGGATGCCGGGGCGCCGCTGCCGATGGCGATTCCGATGTCGCTGTCCTTCAAGGCGAGCACGTCGTTGACGCCGTCGCCGGTCATCGCAACGACGTGACCCCGGGACTGCAGGGCACCGACCATCGCCCGCTTCTGATGTGGCGACACCCGGCCGAAGACCGTCGCTCGCTCCATCACCTCGGCGAGTGCTTCGGGATCCTCGGGCAGCGTGCGGGCGTCGACGACCTCTTGTGACCCGACGACGCCGGCCTCCCTGGCAACGGCGGCGACGGTGCGAGGATGATCCCCGGAGATCACCTTGGCGGCGACGCCCTGTTGGGCGAAGTAGCTCAGGGTCCGGGCGGCGTCGGTGCGGACACGGTCGCCGAGGCTGATCATGCAGACGAGCTGGAGCGCCGGAGGGAGGTCTTCGCCGCTGAGTGGCTGGTTGCTCCATGCCAGCACCAGGACCCGGCGTCCGCGCGCCGCCTGGGCATCGGCGGCGGCCATGAGCTCCTCGTCGTCGGCGGCGACGACGTCCGGTGCCCCGAGGAGCCATGAGCCGTTCCCCGCAAAGGTCGCTCCGCTCCACTTGCGGGCGGAAGAGAAGGGCACGGTGTGGTCGACGCGCCAGCGCGGGGCGTCGGGATAGGCGCCGGCGATCGCGGCCAGCGTGGCGTTGGGGTGGGGGTCTGCTGCGGCGAGGGCGGCCAGCGCCCCGTCGAACTCGGCGTCGCCCAGGGCGACGACCTCCTGTACGGAGAGCTTGCCCTCGGTGAGGGTGCCGGTCTTGTCGAAGCAGACGGTGTCGACCCGCGCCAGGCCCTCGATCGCCGGCAGCTCCTTGACGAGCACGCGCTGCCGTCCGAGGCGAACTACGCCGACCGCGAACGCGATCGACGTCAGCAGCACCAGGCCCTGCGGGATCATGCCCACGGCGCCGGCGACGGCACTGCGGAGCGCCTCG
>JBFFFX010000077.1:0-9310 GCA_041557775.1 Acidimicrobiia bacterium
GCCAGATACAGGTAGGGAAGCGGCTGTTTGTAGACGACCGCCATCGCCGAGAGGGCGAGACCCGCCCGCTGTCTGAGCGCCCCGCGGCGGGCCGCAGCCACAAGCTCCTCTTCCCGATCTCGACACGTACGCCACGACGGGTGTTCGGCTGCGCCAGCTCTTCTTCGGGATCTGATTTCGAGTCCGCCTTCGCGACCTGCGCCGGTCGGGCTAGTGCCGAGCCCGGTCGGGGGACATGACCGCCAAACCGGCTTCGGTGGCCCGCACGGTGAAGATCCGGCGCCCCGGTTGGATGGCCGGCTTCGGATCCGATACGTCGCGTCCCAGCGCACGCCACCGTAGTGCCACCACCTCGAGCGGTTCCTCCGTCACCAGTGCGACCCCGTAGAGCGCCGGGGCTCGCACCGGCGATTGGATGACTTCCAGCAGCGCCCCCGCCCGAAAGAACACGGTGGGTCGCCCACGCACCTCCATGCGGAGCCGCGGGGCAAGCCCGATCGCGCCGAAGGAAGCGACCGCGGCTTCGACGTCGGGCACGAGCACGACGACGTGATCCAGGTCCCATCCGTCCGCGGTCGCCGCCGGCGCCGGTTGGCAGGAGGCGATCCCCATCTCAGGTGCTTCACCGTCCCAGCTCCACGCCGGCTCGCCGGTCAGGAGCACCGTTGATCGAGTCTGCAGCGGGTTGGGAAAGTCGAACTCGTCCCACGGCAGGGGCAGCCGGAGCGCGGAGAGAGTCGACGCCATGGCCAGCGAGGCTAGACGTCCGCACCGCCATCCCGGTTCGGGCGCAACGTTCTCCCGCCGGCTGCCACCAGCCTCGGCGATCGGAACCGGACGTCAGAAGCTGCGCCGGTAGCTCATCATCTCCCTGACGCGGCTTTCGGCGATGCGCAGCGCCGCAGCCGCCGGCATGGACCGTTCCCGCTTCGCCAGCTCGAGGACCTCTCGCGTGTTGATCCGGATCTTCTCCTCGATCACCTGGAATGCCTGGGTCGCGGTACCGCCGGCGTACTCCACGGCTCCACAGATGACGCCCCCGGCGTTGGCGATGAAGTCTGGGATCGAGAGGATCCCCCGCTCGAAGAAGATGTTCTCGGCGGCCGCCGTGACGGCGATGTTGGCGCCCGGCAGGATCACCCGCGCCGCGACGTCCCCGGCGTTGGCCGCCGTGAAGACGTCCGGCCTGGCCGCCGGCACCCAGATGTCGCAGTCGAGTCCGATCAGCTCGTCGTGGAACACGGGGGTACCGCCGGCGAACTCGCGCACCGGATTCCCCTCGGACTTCCACACGAGGAGCTTGTCGATATCGAGGCCGTCCTCGGCCACGATCCCGCCGCGGCTGTCGGAGACGCCGACCACGATCGCTCCCCGGTCGGCCAGGAACCGGGCGGCGTGAGTGCCGACCGCGCCGAAGCCTTGGACGACGATCCGGGCGCCTTCGAGGCGGAGGTGGCCGAACTCCTCGGCGACCTCTGCGGCGATCGCGAGGCCGAATCCGGTGGCTCCGAGGGTATCGAGGGGGATCCCGCCCAGCACCTTGGGCAGGCCGACGACGCGCCCGATCTCGTCGTGCAGGTACGCCATGCACGACTCGTCGATGCCCATGTCGGGACCGGGGATGTAGTCGGTGGTCGTGGCGATCGCCGCACCGAAAGCGCGAACCAGCCGCTCCCGATCGAGGGCTGCCATGTCGGGATCGCCGAAGATGCCGGCCTTCCCGCCGCCGTGGCGGAGCCCCGCCGCGGCGTTCTTGAAGGTCATGGCCCGTGCGAGCCGGAAGACCTCGTCGACCGTGATGTCCGGTGCCATTCGGATTCCGCCGATCGCCGGGCCGGCGGCCGTGTTGTCCACCACGAGGATGGCCCGGAGCCCAACCTCGGGCTCGTTGATGAGGATGACCTTCTCGGGGCCGAGGTCGTCGGACAGCTGTTGCCATTGGGCTTCCATGCGCACTCCCGTGAGTCGACGCCTTCCCACCGTCATCGAAGCGCACGCAGGGGTGTGGGGGTAGCGGCGATCGTCACCGTGGTGAGAGCCGCCCGCCCTGACCCGGGCACGCAAAAGCCCAAGGAACCCTCGAGGCATTCCCCCGCACTTCCCCGAACGAGGTTTGCGCCCGCAAGCACCTTGGGCTTTGCGTCTCCGACGATACGAATCGCAGGGTTGTCTTTCAACCCCCCTGAATGGGGTGGTCGCACTGCCGCGCCGTCGCGCAATCAGCGCTTCTCGGCATCAAATCCGCCCATTCGTATGTGCAAAGCGGGGGTTCTCCACATGTCCACAGCAATCCACAGGGTCTTGTGCACAACGGGCTGTCGACAAGTTTCGCAGACCGAATTTTCGCGGCTCGACTTCGGCGGCCGGGGCCGCGCTCACCCCAGCGGAGCGGTGAATCCGAGCTCGAGGATCGGGCGGAAGGACAGCTCGATCGTCTCGTAGACGGCGCCTACGGCACGGTCGAGGGTGGCGGGTGTCAGGTCGGCCAGGGGGATCCGTCCGATCACGAAGATGTCGCCTCGTTGGTCGAGGGCGAGTGCGGCCGGCCACGTGCGCCAGTTGCGCATCAGGCAGAGCCGGTAGACCTCGGCGGCACGGTGCGGTGGGGAGGGGAGCACGTACGCTTCGAAGCCGACCGTGCGCGCGCCGACCGTGAACCACACGGTGGTGAAGTCGCGGCAACGTTGTGCCATGCGGATGCCCCATCGACCCTCGTGTTCGCCGGACCACACGACATCGGAATCCGGGTCGTCGACCCACGCCTGCGTGATTGTGCGAACCAGGTCGCCGGCGGATGCCGCATCCATCACGGCTGGATACCCGCGTACAGCTCGAGGAGCCGGTCTGCCGTGGCGGGCCACGAGAACTGCCGCGAGAACGCGACGGCGGCGGCCGACATCGCCTCCCTCCCGGCGTCGTCGGCGAGGATGGTCCTGATCGCCGCTCCGTAGTCAGCAGGGTCATGCCCGTCGACCAGGATGCCGGTCTCGCCGTCGCCTACCGCGTACGGCAGCCCTCCGACGCGGGCGGCGACGACGGGAAGCCCGCAAGCCTGCGCCTCGGCGGCGACCAGGCCGAACGTCTCGCTGCGCGACGGCACGATGAGGACGTCTGCGGCCCGGTAGAACGCCGGCAGTGCGGCGTGGGGCTGGGTCGGGACGAAGTGCACCTGCCGTTCCAGCCCGAGATCCCTCGTCATCCGGCGAAGGCGCGCCAGCTCGTCCTCGCCCTGTTCTCCGCTGGCGCCGCCGACCAGCAACAGATGTGGCGGCGGCCGGTCGGTCAGGGACAGTTCGGCCAGTGCGCCGACGGCGACGTCGGCAGCCTTCAGGGGCTGGATCCTTCCGACGAACAGCACCAGCGGCGCTTCCTGGGGCAGACCGAGCCATGCGCGCGCTTCACCTTTGTTGCCGGGCGCAAAGACATCGTGGTTGATCCCCGGAGGCGAGGTGCACAGTCGCTCCGGGCGGGCGCCGTAGTGGTCGAGGAGGTCGTCGAACTCGTGCGGCGTCGATGCGATCACGCAGTCGGAGCGGGCCACCACCTCCTCCTCGGTCAGCGTGCGCATCAGGCTCGACGGGGCCTCGTCGGCACGTCGGGTCAGGTCCTTGACGCGGCCCAGCGTGTGGAATGAGTTGGCCAGCGGCACCCCGAGCGCCTCCTTGAGTACCACGCCGGACCACCCCGACAGCCAGTAGTGGGTGTGGATGACGTCGGGCCGCAGATCGGCGGCGTCGATCCATTTGAGGGTGCCTTCCGTGAACTCTCCGACGTGCTGCGGCATCGCAGCGATCGGGATGTCGGTGTGGGGGCCGGCGGTGACGTGGACCACGCTATAGCCAGGACGCACCTCGGTCAGCTCGGGCGTGCCGCTGTCCGCCCGCCTGGTGAACACGGTGACGTCGATGCCGCGCTCGGCCATCGTCAGGCCCAGCTCGTGGATGTACACGTTCATCCCCCCGGCGTCGCCTGCCCCCGGCGAGCGCAGCGGGCACGTGTGCATCGAGATGTAGACGACCTTGCCGATCACGCGAAGCAGCCCGTCACCTCGTACAAGGGCCGAGGGGCCGCCCCGAGCCGGAACTTGTAGGTTTCGTCACCCTTCAGGAAGTCGAACACTCGCTTCTCCGCCTCGATGGCTCGCTCGATCAACATGCTCACGAGCACCACGCCGGGTGAGGCGTGGCTCGCCTCAGGATCGTACGCAGAGTTGTACAGGTAGTAGCCGTCCTCGTCCTCGAAGCCGAAAGCCGCTGCCACCGGGACGCCGTCCTCTCCGCTGAGCATGTCGATGACTGCGCCGGTCTGCTCGTGCAGGGCCATGAAGAAGGCCTCCATACCGGACGTCATGAAGTGGCCCTTCCTCCCGCCGGCGAGCCGGTGCATCGCACAGAACCGTGCCACAGCGGACCCGTCCGCAGCTCGGTCGAGCCGCGGCTCGCCGATCTCGGCGCCGAAGCGGCGACGCTTGCGGCGAGTCTCGTGCCGTTCCTTCTTGCCGAGGGAGCCCAAGTACGCGTCGAAGCTCGCCGGGAGCTCGAGGACGGCGGCGACCTCGTGCTGCTGCATCGCCAGCCCGGTGGCGACGGGACCGAGTGCAGCGACCAGCGGTTCTGCCGCTTCGCGAGGCAGGCTGTCGAAGCGAAAGGCGGCTCCGGGTCGCGCTGCGGCCAGCGCGCCCACCAAGTCGGTCGAGACGCGTCCGAGCGGGCTGTGGTAGTCGGTGAGGTCCTCGTGACCCACGAATCCGATCACCTGTCCGTTGGACATGGCCGGCAACAAACCGTCGCCGTCGGAGACAACGAGCAGCTCGTCGTCGTCCCCGGCTGCAGCACCCCACCACGCCGCAAGGAAGTCGGCGCGGGGGAACGGTCCGGTGTGAGGAGCCAGCGGCGGAAGGGAGAAGCCTGGATCGGACCAATCTTCCCCGATCATGGCAACGTCCCTTCGGCTGCGGCGACGATGCTGCCGACGCGCGTCGAGCCTCCCGTCACCGCCGGAGCATGGTCGGCGGCGAGGGCCGCAGCGGCTGCGTCGGGCAACATGCCGATGCGGCGCGCGACCTCGATCAATGCCTGCACCGCAACGGAGATGGACCCACTGTGGCTCTTGGTGGCGATGGCGGTCCCGTTGCGGGCTGCGGCCATGATTCCCTGTGCCCCTCCCTTGGCCGGACCTCCCCACCACATTGCGAAACGGCCGTCGGGCCGGTCGTTGCCGGAGGTGAGCGCCGGATACGTGGACATGGCGGTGCGCGCCGCCACGAAGCGAGGGTCAACGGTCAACCGGGCGAAGGCGCGAGCCAGGCCCCGGATCGAGCCGCGGAGAGTGGGGGCGCCACATCCGTCGACCCCGGCCGGAGTGCCGTTCACTCCGGTGGTCTCGATCAGCAGGTCGGTGACGCGGCGCTGAAGCGGATGGTCGGGATGGAGGTACGTCTCGAGAGGCCACCCCTGCGCAGCGCATGCTCGCAGGAAACCGGCATGCTTGCCGGAGCAATTGTGGAAGATCCGCCGCGGCCCCGCGCCCACTCCCAGCAGCAGGCGGCGGGGTCCTTCTCCCAGCGGCATGTCGGCCGGGCATTGCAGCGACGACTCGTCGAGCCCGGCCGCGTGGAGCATGGCGCGCACCGTTGCGACGTGGGCCGCGGTTCCGCTGTGGCTGGAGCAGGCGACGGCGAGGTGCTCGGGGGGAAGGTCGGCGCCGCACTCCTGGCTGATCGTGGCCTGGAAGGCCTTGACCGACGATCGGTAGTAGAGGGGGCGGTCCGCATCGCCCCACTCGTGGAGGGTCGTTCCGGAGGCGTCGACGACGACGGCGCTCCACGGATGAGTGGATTCCACGAGCCCGGAGCGGATGGTTGCAGCTTGCACGTCAGTGGACACCCAACTCTGCAGAGGCGCCCCGCATTCCGAGATGCGGGATCAGCACGCAGCGCGCAGGGTTGGGAACGGGTTCACGGGTGCGCCGAACCCGGGGTGCATCTGGAAGTGCAGGTGTGGGCTGCCGCCGATCGCATTCCCCGTATCGCCGACGTAGCCGATCACGGCGCCGGCGTTGACGGTGGTTCCGCTGCTGATGCCGGGGGCGTACCCGTCGAGGTGGGCGTAGTAGTAGGTAGCAGAGCTCGTTCGGAGATAGGCGACGATCCCGCCGAGGCTGTTGGTCTTGAGCGTCACCGTGCCGGCGCCGACCGCCAGCGTCGGTGTCCCGCGCGGGGCGAAGATGTCCGTGCCCTTGTGGGTCCGTCCTCCCGAGCGAGGGAAGCCCCAGTCGTTGATGAACCTTCCCGAAGGCACCGGGCACACGAAGCCGCTGACGGCGCCGACGCCCGCGGCGGCGCCGCGCTTGCGCGCTGCGGCCTCCAGCTCCTTGCGCCTTTGATCCTCGGCGAAGGCGGCACGAGCCCGGTGGGCGGCGTCGTCCTCGCGGGCGTACTCGGCGGCCACGTCGCGTTGGAGTTCGTCGAGTCGCTCGAGGACGTCGGTTGCCGCGTCGCTGAGCACCTGGACGCGGTCCTGATCACCCTTCAGCTCGTCCTGGAGGCGATCCATCTCCCGGCGCACTACGTCGAGGCGCTCCAGCTCGACCAGATCCGCAGTGGCCGCGCGATCGATCAGCACCTGACTCGTCATGAGGTCCTGGATGTTGTCGGCCTCGAACGCGATTTGAAGCGAGCCGGTTCCCGCCGACATGTAGGCCTCGATGACCAGCTCACGGGCCCGGTTGTTGAGCTCGCCGACCTGGGATCGATGGTCGTCGATGCGGTCCACGATCACGCTGATGCGATAGTCGAGCTCCTCGAGCTCGCCGTTGATGACGTGGTAGTCCAGCAGCGCGGCGTCGAGCTGCCCGTTGACCTCGACGAGCCGGTCGTACGCTTCGCGCGCAGCTCGCTCTGCCCTCTGCACGTCGGATTCGCTCGTGGCGTGCGCGCCTACGGGGACCAGGCCTAGAAAGGCCACGGCGAGCAGGAGGGAGAGAGCGCGACGGCCCGAGAGTCTCATGAGCGATTTCAGGTTACCAACAAGACCGCGCAAATCCAGAACCCCAACGGCCCACCAGAGCCCCGCTGTGAGCTGGACTCGTCTACGCTTGCGCCCCGTGCGCGACGTCCTGCTGGTAGGTCTGGGTGGAGGAGCGGGCAGCATCGCTCGCTACCTCGTGGCGCGCATGGTCGGCGCCGCCACCGCCTTCCCCTGGGCGACACTCACGGTCAACGTGCTCGGTTCGTTCGCCATCGGACTCGCCGCCGGCGTTTTCGCCACCCGGTTGAGCGACAGCATTCGTCTCGGCCTCGTCGTCGGGTTTCTCGGCGGGTTCACGACGTTCAGCGCGTTCAGCGCTGAGACGGTAGATCTCGTTCGCTCGGGGGCACCGGCCCTCGGCTTCGTCAACGTCGCCCTCTCCCTGCTCCTCGGAGTCGCCGCCGCCGTCGCCGGCGTCGTCATCGGAGAGTCGGTGTCCGGCTGAGGACGCAGGTCACCCGCCGAGGAGGAGGAGGCCGATCCAAAACCCGGCGGCACCCACGACGACGCCGTCGATCGCGGTGAGGAGGCCGGGCCCGCGGGTCGTGTGCTCGACATCACCGCTCCGGAGCAGCGAGCCGATCACTCGGCCCGCAAACCAGCCGGCGACCGCGGCGGCTGCGGCGACCAGGGTCGCGGCCGTTTCCAGCGAAGCTGCCGCAACGGCGACAACCATCGCTCCGACGAGCGCGCCGAGGGCGGCGGCGAGATTGGGGTCGACGCCCTGCACCTCGGGCAAGAAGCTGCGGGCCAGCCATGCAGCGACGGCGCCGCACAGCATGATGGCGAGGAACGCGGCGACGTTCACCGCGGACTCGATCCTGGCCAGGATCAGCGCGCCGGCCCCGCCCCCGGCGGTGACGACCATGAGTCCTGCCGCACCCATGGCCTGCAAGTCGCGGTAGCGAGCGTCGAAGAGCGGCCACACCAGCACGAGCATCACGCCCAGGGCGATGCCCCCCGCCAGTCCGGCGACGCCCCAGCGGTACGCCGCGTTGCCCGCCGCCGCAGTGCCGAGCAGCGCCGGGATGGCGGCGACGCCGAGCCGGCGCGCCGCGAGCGTGTCGGTGAGGTCCCACAGCCAGGCCATGGCTCCACCGACCGCAGCGAGGGCCAGCGCCTGGGGGGAGACGACATTGGCGATCAGAAAGGTGGCCAGGAGGATCACGGCGAGCAGCACGGGTGTGGCTTCGTCCGTCAGCGTCGGTGCGCCGCCGGAGACCGGCGGGATCAGCGCGATCTCGTCGGAGGGTCCGACGGCGGTGTCGAGGTCGGCGGTGTCGCCGTTGACCCACACGTTGGCAACGCCGAGACCCGCAGCGAAGTCGGCGCCGTAGGCGGCACTCGCCGCATCCAGCACCTCACCCACGGTGGCACCCGGGAACTCTGCTCGCGCCGTCCCGGCCGCCTCGCGGAGGTTCGCAAACAATCGCAACCTCGCCACGGCAAGGAGAGTAGCGGTGCCGGGCCTCGGTTCCGGTGACCTCCGAGACCCCGAGCCCGCACCCGTACAATGAAGTCATGGACTTGCTCATCGACGGGCGGCGCGCGCTGCTCGAAGGTCTCATCGACTACGCCGGGCTCTTTCCGCCCGCTTCGCTCGATCTCGAATCTGCCGTCGAGGAGTTCCGAGTGGCGCGTTCCGGTGCCCATGCGTGGGTAGTCGGTCGGTTCCTGTGTCCGACGTCGCACATCGAGGATCTGGCCGGGCTGCTCACGGCCACCATGCGAGAAGGTGAGGCGCCGTGGGCCGTCGGGGCGATCTTCGACGAGGCGCCGGCAACCGCCGCGCTGCATGCGTCGGTCTTCGACAAGCACATGGATCCCGCAGCCCGGGTGACGGCCGTGGAGTTGCGCACACCGCCGGAGGCCGCCGACGGCCGCAATCCGGACGAAGCCGTGGCCGTGCTCGCTCCGTTCGTTGCTGCGGCGTTCTCTGTGTCGCCTGAAACCGTGCCATTCCTGGAAGTGGCCAGGACGGCATCGTGGGAACGCGGCGTTCCGAACGCAGTCGCGGCCCTTGCGGAGCTGCGGCGCACCACGCTGCGGCCGCTGGGTGCGAAGCTGCGCACCGGCGGTCTGAGTCCGGAGCTGTTCCCGGCACCGGCGCAGGTGGCGCGCTTCATCGTGGCGTGCCGCCGGCAGGGGCTTCCGTTCAAAGCCACTGCCGGGCTGCATCACCCCGTCCGGCACGAAGACCCGGCGCTCGGCGTGATGCGGCACGGCTTCCTCAACATCATCGTGGCTGCCGCGCTGAGCGTCGAAGGTGCCGACGAGGAGGA
>JBFFFX010000078.1:0-9294 GCA_041557775.1 Acidimicrobiia bacterium
CGACGACAACGCCGGTGCCGACTCTCCGAGCCGCAAGTCCGCCCTTGCCGCCTACCGCCTGTTCACACCGCACTACCCGTTGCCCTTGCCCGGGGACGATGCCCCCATCGCCCAGGCGTTCACCGTCGGCCGCGTCCGGTTCATCCTCACCGATCTCCGTTCCGCGCGGTCCGACGCAGGGATGCCCGACGGCCCCGACAAGTCGATGCTGGGCGACGCCCAGCTCGCATGGTTCGAGGCGGAGCTGCTGGCCGCGAGCCGCAGCCATGCCCTGGTGGTCTGGGCGAGCTCGCTCCCGTGGATCGCCCCGGCCTCCGACGATGGGGACGACTGGTCGGCCTATGCCTCGGAGCGGGAGCGGATCTCGCGGTTCCTCGCCGACAACGGGATCGACAACCTCGTGATGGTGGCGGGTGACGCGCACATGCTCGCGATCGACGACGGCACGCACAGCAACTACGCGAACGGCGACGAACCGGGCTTCCCCGTGCTGCATGCCGGGGCGCTCGATCGGCCCGGGTCCGAGAAGGGTGGGCCGTACAGCGAGGGAGCCTATCCCGGGGGCGGGCAGTACGGCGTGTTGGAGGTGATCGACGACGGCGGAGATCAGATCGAGGTGGTGCTGACCGGACGAGACTGGACGGGCGACGACCTGGTCACCTGGTCGACGACGTTCCCGGTCGAGGTGTCACGATGAGCCTCGCCACCGAGAGGCACTCGCTGCTGGTTCCGCTGGACGGATCGGGATGCCGCGTGACCGACGTAGGCGGCAAGGCTGCGGGTCTCGATCGCCTGGCCGCGCACGGATTCCCGATCCCGCCGTCGCTCGGATTGACGGTCTGGGGATACCGGGCCTTCGCCGCCGAGCCCGGTCTGGCGTCGTGGCTCGAGGAGTTGCGGCACTCGGCGCTGCCCGAGCCGGCGGCGCTCGAGTCCGCCGTTGCCGAGATCGAACTTCGCTTCCTCGAGGCGCCGATGCCCGCGGAGGTCGCTGCGGCGATCACCGAAGCGGCGGGGCCCATGCTGGCGGAGGGCCCGATCGCGGTGCGCTCGTCGGCGACGGCCGAGGACCTCGGCATCGCCAGCTTCGCCGGGCAGTACCGCACGTATGTCCGCGTTGCCGATCTCGAGGCCGTGGCGCGGGCCGTGCGGCTGTGCTGGGCGTCGCTGTGGCTTCCCGCGGCACGCGCCTACCGGCAGCACAACGACATCGACGAGACGGATCTGGCGATGGGGGTCGTCCTCCAGGCCATGATCGAGCCGGACTGGTCGGGGGTCGCCTTCACCCACGACACCGAGCGGCGCGACGACGTGATGCGCATCGAGGTGGTCGCCGGCCTGGGCGAAGCGCTCGTCTCGGGCCGCATCACCCCGGACGACTTCATCGTCCGGCGGGACACGTTGGCCATCGACGGCACCGATCATGCGTCGCCCCCGATGTTCCTCGAGGATCTCGCTCGGCTGCTGCTCCAGGTCGAAGAGCGGCTGGACGAGCCGCAGGATGTCGAATGGGCCTGCACCGCGGGCACCCTCGTCCTGCTCCAGACCCGACCCATCACCGTGTCCGGACCGACCACGGCATTGGACGACGGATTCGACGGACCGACGGGATCAACCGACGTGTTCACGCCGCGGGGCGTCGTCGAGATGTTGCCCGGCGTCGTGTCGCCCCTGCTGTGGAGCATCAATGCCCCGATGATCGAGAGCGCCTTCCGCGTCGTCGCCGCCTCGATGGGCGACGTCGCCTTGGAGGCGCAGCGACCGTTCGTCGGACGGTTTCGCGGGCGGGCGGCGCTCAACCTGAGCGCGCTGCGCGACTTGGCCCTGCGGCTGCCCGGCGGATCGGCGGCCGCCGTCGAGGAGCAGTTCCTCGGCCGCGCCCTCAGTGAGGAGCACGCCGGCGAAGGCCCTCGCGGTCTTCGTCTCCGCCCCATGCTCCGTGCCCGCGCCGCCCAGCGGCGCATCGCCGACGAGGTGGAGCTGGGTGCGGCCGCCGCACGAGGGATCGTGGCGCTGGGCATTGATCTCGCCGATCTCCCCGCCCGCCGGCTGCTCGCCTACCGGAGCCAGGTCAGGGACCTGGCGTGGCGTCTCGTCTCGGCGGAGGTCGCCGCGTCCAGCGCCGCCGCCGCCGCCTATCGCGGCCTCGAGCTGCTCCTGCACCGGTGGTTCGACGAGCGCGAGGCCGCCGCCTGGGCCCAACGGGTGACGGCCGGCACGATCGCCGGGGATGCCGTTGGCGTGAGCTTCGCACGGCGCCTCCACGACGCCGTCGTCCGGGGCGCCGCCCGAACCCCGCGGCTGCGCTCGGCGCTCGCCGCGCGGCCGGCCCATCGCATCGGGGAGCGAGTGCGCCAGCTCGGGCCCGACACGGAGCCCTTCCTGCGTGAGGTCGAGTGGATCGTGCGCAGCCAGGGGAGCCGCGCGATCTACGGCGGGCCGACGTGGGCCGAGGAGCAAACCTGGGTGTGGGAACAGATCGCAATCCAAGCCGCGCTCGATGTCGAGCCTCCCGCAGTCGCGGAGTTCTCGGCGCTCGCCGAGCTCGAGACGCAGCTCCACGGGAAGCGAGGCTGGAGGGTGCTCCGAGTGCTGACGGGCCAGGTGGTCGACCTCCGCCTGCGCTGGCTCCGCCGCCAGGTGGCCGAAGCCGTGCGATTCCTGCGGCTGCGAGAGCAGGCGAAGGCCGCGCTGCTGGCGCTCGGAGGCGAGGAGCGTCGCATCCTCGTGGAGGGCGGCCGGCGGCTGGCGGCCTCGCGGCAGCTCGCCGGCGCCGAGGACATCGAGCTGCTCTCCGATGGTGAGTTCGTCACCCTCGTGCTCGGTGGACACCCACCGTCGGACGCCGATCTGTACCGCCGCCGCCGGGTGGCCGAGCGGTGCGGCGAGGCGGGAAGCCTGCCTGAGACCTTCATGGGTGCACCGGGGACCGAGCCCGCGCTCGACGTTCCCGACTCGGCGACGTTGCGGGGGTGGGCGGCGTCTCCCGGCGTGGTCGACGGCACCGCCCGCATCATCGGCTCGCTCGCTGAGGGGGCGCGGCTCGAACGGGGGGACGTCCTGGTCGCCCGGTCCACCGACCCGTCGTGGACTCCGCTGTTGATGACGGCCGCGGGGCTGGTGTTGGAAGAGGGCGGTCCGCTGTCACACGGGGCGATCGTCGCCCGCGAGTTCGGACTCCCTGCGGTGCTCAACGTCCCGCATGCCACGACGTGGCTGGATGACGGAGAGATGATCGAGGTGGATGGCTTCGACGGCGTCGTGCGCCGGCTGGCCGAGGCCGGAAAGGAGGCCGAAGCATCATGACTCTCGCCGTGTTCTTCCCGAGCCTGATGGGCTTCGGCATCCTGGTGTCCGGAGCACTGCTCATCAGCGATGTTGTCCACCGGATGCTTCCCAATCAGGGTCGGCGGCGACGCCACCGGCTCGCCGTGGGCACCCACGGGGTGGTGGCGCGTGCAGCGCACGTGGCGGGCACGAGGCTCGAGCCACCGTCGTTCCTCACCCGGACGCTGCGGAGCCGCTGGGCCTACGCAACGGCGCTGCTCATCGCCGCCGCCGGCGCCGGCGTCGTCCTCGTCTCGGGCCTGGCCGCCCATGGCGACCCCAAGGGCCTGTTCTACGACAGCCCGTGGATCTTCGGCCTCAGTATCGGCTTTGGTGCGGCCTTCGCCCTGACGGCACTGCTGGCGTTGACGATGGCAGTGGTGTACCGGCACGTTCCGCGGCCGCTCCGCTGGCTCGTCAGGACCACCGTCGTGGGCCGTCTGCGCGTTCCCGAGGCCACGGACGTGGTCGTGCTCGCCGAGGAGGAAGGAGGCAGGACATGAGAAGAGTCCTCGCTGCCATGCTGCTGGTCGGGTTCCTCCTGTACACCGGCATCTACGTCTTCGTGTACTTGTTCCGCGCGTTCCGTCTCGCCGAGCCGGAAGGTCAGCCGGCCGTGTTCATCTGGCACGGTGACCCGATGATTCGCGCCGTGCTGGTCGCCGTGTTGTTCGCCATCGGGCTGTTGCTGCTGATGTTCCTGGTGCTCGAACGCTCGACGGGGCGTCGCGACGGCTCGGTGCGCCTCCGCCCCGACCTGCGGGAGTGGCTCGCCGAGCGAGCGCAGGAGACGAACGAGACCGCCGATGCGGTCGCGGAGCGTGCGGTGGCGGCGTATCGCGCCGCGCTCGAAGAGGGGCGCCCGCTGGGCCGGCGGTGACGGCAGACCCCTGCGGGGGGCCGGACGGTGCGCGGGCCTTCGCCGTCCACCGCGTGCCACATTCGGCCGATCCGAGCGTGGTGCGCGTCAGGCCGGTGGACCGGCCGCCACCCAGCGGGCCGCGTCTTCGATGCCTTCTCCCTGCGGCGGCGTACCCACCTGGGCCCACGTGACTCCGGCTTCCTCGAGTTCGGCCGCGGTCGCCCGATCGACTGCGACATCGCCGGTTGCGATGAACGGGGCACAGACGTCGTAGCCGTCCATGGACGGCCGCATCCCGCTGATCGCGCCAACGACCTCACGGATGCCGTCTGCGCCGATGAGATCCGGCATGCCGTCTCGATCCAGGAGCGGGTAGACCCCGTCGAATCTCGCGGCCCGCCGCACCGGCCGCATGTTGGGCCAGGTGCACGCCACCCAGATCGGAATGCGCGGCTGCTGCACCGGACGCGGGCCGAACGTGGTCGCCGTGATGGTGTAGTGGTCGCCTGCGTAGCCGAAGGGCTCGCCCGACCACATACCTTCCAGCACGTCGAGACCCTCGTCGAGCATGTCGCCGCGCATGCCCGGGTCCGTGGGTTCACCGTACGTGCCGAATTCCTCCTCCGGCGGGAAGCCGATGCCGACGCCGAGCACGAGCCTGCCGTTGCTGAAGTGATCGAGGGTCACGGCCTGGCGGGCGAGCACCCAGGGCCGCCGCCGCGGCAACGGTGTGACGAGGGTGCCGATCGTGAGGCGCTCGGTGGCGGCGGCGATCGCCGTCAGGATGACGAAGGGGTCGCCGACCCGCTCCCCGTCGGCGATGGTGATGTGGTCCCAGACGAAGAATCCGTCCCATCCGGAGGCTTCGGCGGCGGCGGCGAGATCGGCCATGGCCCGCGCATCTGCGAAGTCGGCGAAGTTCGGGAGGTTCACCGCGTAACGCACCCGCCGACGTTACACGCACCGTGCGGGACAGCCCGAGTCGCACGAGCGGACGCGACGGATGCCGGAAACGTAGGCTCAGTACAGCGGACGGAGGGAGTTGCTGATGCACGACCCGGTGCTGTCGTTGCGGATCTGGAGCTACTACGTGCTCGCCATCGGCGTCGGGTTGTTCCTCATCCCCAACCAGATCTTTGACATTCTCGCAATCGAGAACACGAGCGAGGTCTGGATTCGTGTGGTGGGCCTCGTCGCGGTCGCCCTTGGTGTCGTCTATTTCGAGGGAGCGCGCCAACGCGATCTTGGTGTCGTGCGATCGTCCGTGCCCGCGAGGGCCGTTGCCGTTGTCGCATTCGTCGCCCTTTGGATCACCGGCGGCCCGTGGCAGTTGTTGATCTTCGCCACTACCGACCTCGTCGGCGTTCTGTGGTCCTGGAACGCGTTGCGTCCGGCGGGTGCGGCCGGCGCGTGAGGGCGGACGTTGCCTTGGGCGCGCGCCTGAACGGCCGGCGGAGAGGATCATTCGACACTGATCGCGAGGGCGCGAGAGCGACGCCCAACGACCTGCGCCCATCGATCCGGCGGACGATGAGCAGTCCTCGTCACACGTGCTGCCTACGCTGGCCGGGATGACGCCGCCTGGACCAAAGCAACTGGGACGGGGCATCGTCGTGCGCCGCGGTGCGCCCATCCCCGAGCCGTGGTCGGCGGCGCCCACCGTCACGATCGACGACGCAGCCCTCGCCGAGATGGCAGCTCGGGAAGCGTTGACAGACAGACTCCATCGCTCCTGGGTGTCGCGGTCCCCGGTCGTCATCGAGTGGGATGTGGCCGACGACGCCCTCGCGCTTCGCGAGTCGTACACCGGCGACCTGTGGAGCCTGGACGCCGCGTTCCTCTTCCCCTTCGAACGGCTGCGCTTTCTGTGCTTCAGCAACAACTACGACGCTCGCAACGGCGAGCCGAAGTGGTGGTGGGCGGCCAAGTCGCGCCCGGTCGGGGCCGTTGCCTCGGGCCCGGCGGACGTCCGGCTCGCCGGCGGTGGGGCGGCGTGGATCGACGGGGGCCCTCGTACGCCTCTCCCGCCGCTCGACCATCCCGTGATCCACGGTGAGACGGTCGAGTTGGGGGGCGTGGACCCTGTGCCCACTCCGGTGTCGCCCGGGCAGGACGGGCTCGCCGCGGATCAGCTCGCCGCCGTCGCCCACCGCGGCGGGGCGGCGAGGATCATCGCCCCGGCCGGCTCCGGCAAGACCCGGACACTGACCGCCCGGCTGCGCCACGTGCTGGACGCCCACCGCATCGATGCCCGTCACGTGCTCGCCGTGGCGTACAACGAGCGGGCCGCTGCCGAGTTGCGGGACCGGCTCGAGGTCGATCGCTCCCTGGCCCGCACCATCCATTCCCTGGGCTGGCAGATCCTCCGCGAGGCCCATCCCGGGCTGGAGTTGCTCGACGAGCGCGGGGTGCGCGACCTGTTCGAGCGCCTCGTCGACGTTCCCCGCCGTACCAACACGGATCCGATCGGGCCATATCTGGAGGCGTCGGCTGCGGTGCGCTCCCGTCTGCGCGACCCGGCGGATGTCGAGGCCAGCCGCGACGACGTCCCCGGCTTCGCCGACGCCTTCGCTCCCCTGCGCGAGCGGATGTATGCGATGGGCCGGGTCGATCACGGGGAGCAGGTGTTCGGCGCCATCGAAGCGCTGCTCGCCGATCCGGAGCTGCGCAGCCGCTGGCAGGCGCGATGTCGTCATCTGCTCGTCGATGAGTTCCAGGACCTCACGCCGGCCTTCGTCCTACTGCTGCGTCTCGTGGCGGCACCGCAGCTCTCCGTCTTCGGCGTCGGCGACGACGACCAGGTCATCTACGGGTACGACGGAGCGGATCCGGGCTTCCTCATCGACTTCGACCGCTACTTCCCCGGGGCCCACGCCCATGCGCTCGAGACCAACTACCGGTGCCGTCCCGAGGTCGTCACCGCCGCAGGCCACCTCCTGGGGTACAACCGGCGGCGACTCGACAAGACGATCCGCGCCGCCCGGGAGCCCGGCGACGACGCGCTCATCGTCGATCGCCTCGATGGGTCGGCGCTGGCCGCCGCTTGCGCCGATCGCATCGCCGGTTGGCTCGACGCAGGCGTCCCCGCCGGGAGCATCGCCGTGCTGGCGCGGGTGAACGCCGCGTTGATCCCGGTGAAGGCGGCGCTCGCCGAGCGCGGCATCGCAACGCACGACCTGCTCGGTCCCGGGTCGCTGGACCGCACCGCAGTGCGGGCTCTATTCGCATGGATGCAGCTGGCGCTGGTGCCGGAGCGGATGTCGCGTACCAATCTGCTCACGGCGGTGCGCCGGCCCAGCCGCGGTCTCAACCGTCTCGCCCGCGAGCTGCTCCGGCGGCGGAGCTTCGATCTGGACGACCTGCGCGGCCTGGTGACCGAGTTGGGACCGAAGCAAGCCGACCGCTGGGACGGCTTCTGCGACGATCTCACCCGGGCAGTCGCGGCCGCGGGCGGGGACGCTGCCCGATTGGTCGACACGATCGTCGGCCGTATCGGCTTGGGCAGCTCGGCGCAGACGCTCGATTCGGGCCGGCGCAATGCGGGCCGGTCGGCGCATCTCGACGATCTGGTCGCGGTCGCCCGCGCCGCCCCGCTGCACGACGGTGCGGACACGTTCGTGGCATGGCTTCGCTCCGCCGTCGCCACCCCGAGCGAGCCCGGAGGCGTCGTCCTGTCGTCGGTGCACCGGGTCAAGGGCATGGAGTGGCCGCACGTGGTCGTCTTCGGCGCCGATGAGGGGACCATGCCGCACGACCTGGCCGAGGATCTCGAGGAGGAGCGCCGGGTCTTCCACGTCGCTCTGACCCGGGCGATCGAGCAAGTCGTGGTGATGGCGGATACGGCCCGGCCCAGCCGGTTCCTGGCGGAGCTCGACGGCAGTGCACCGCGGGACGAGCGGCGGCGCCGGCGCCCATCACCCCGCCAGGCGGAGCTGATCCGGCTGCCCGGAGTCGGCGATCGGGTGCGGCTGTGGGGCGGCATCGAGGGGCGCGTCGCCCGGTTGGCTGGCCACGAGATCGCGGTGGCGCTCGACTCCGGATCGGAGACGATCGTCGGTCCCGCCGATGTCGTTCGCGTGACCGCGCGGGCGGAGATCGAGGGCGAGGCGCCCCCGGCGCTCGTCGAAGCGCTGAAGCAGTGGCGCCGGGAGACCGCGCAGCGGCTCGGGGTGCCGGCCTACGTCGTGCTCCACGACAAGAGCATCGACGAAATCGCCCGGCGGCGCCCGGAATCCGAGCGGGCGTTGCTGGCGATCGGCGGCATCGGGCCCGCCAAGCTCGAGGCCTACGGCGACGATCTCCTCGCCCTGGTCGCCGCCGAGGAGGCGCCCGCTGAGTAGCCTCGACACCGGAAAGGAGTCTCGTGGGGCGAGCAGGCGAGGTGGACCAAGGGCACGGCGGAGTCGCCGCGCCCCGATTCGAGATGCTCTCCGTCGCCGTGGACGGTTCCCGCGGCTCGCTGACTCTCGCCCGGCCGGAGAAGCTCAACGCTCTGAGCCTCGAGACGCTGGAGGAGCTCATCACCGCGGCGCGGTGGTTCGACACCCACCCCGAGCTGAAGGTCGTGGTCGTCGCCGGTGAGGGCCGTGCCTTCTCGGCAGGGGTCGATCTCGGCGTGCTCGCGGGGGGTCTTGCCGGGCAGCCGGACCCCCGGCGCGCCGCGGACCTCGGGAGGCGCATGGCCGATGCGATCGAGGCGATGCACGCCGTGACCATCGCCCGCATCCAAGGCCATTGCGTCGGTGGCGGCCTGGTCCTCGCTGCGGCCTGCGACCTGCGGATCGCCGCCGAGGATACTGTCTTCAGCATCCCGGAGGTCGACCTCGGGATTCCCCTGGCGTGGGGCGGGATTCCCCGGCTGGTCCGCGAGATCGGTCCTGCGTTCACCAAGGAGCTGGTGATGACGTGCCGGCCGTTCGATGCGGGCGAGGCGCAGCGGCTCGGCTTCGTCAACCGGGTGGTCGCCGGTGATGACCTCGACGAGGCGGTGGCCGAGCTGGCGGCGGCGCTCGTCGCCAAGGCGAAGCGGCCGCTGCTGGCGACCAAACGCCACACCAACGAGGTGACGGCGCAGATGGTGGGCGCCGGACGCAGTTGGGCGGACG
>JBFFFX010000079.1:0-9237 GCA_041557775.1 Acidimicrobiia bacterium
CCCGAGTGTGTGGCTCCGGCTGATGCTGGTGGTGGTTGGGACTTCACGTGTCGTTCGATTGGTGGCTTGTTCGAGTCGCTTGGTTTGACGGGCAACGTGGTGGTGACGAATCAGCCTGGTGGCGGTGGCGGGGTGGCGTTTGCCGATGTGGCAGCCAACCGCAGCGCCGAGGATGATCTGGTGATCGCCGCTTCGCCGGCTACGGCGATCCGTTTCGCACAGAACCAGTACACGGGTTTGAACGCCGATGAGTTCCGTTGGATTGGTGCGATCGGCGCCGACTTCGGTGTGATTGCGGTGACGACGGACAGTCCGTATCAGACGTTGGATGATCTGGTGGCTGCGATGCAGGCCGATCCGGCTGGGATCACCTGGGGTGGCGGCTCTCCGGTTGGTGGTCAGGACCACTTCAAGCTGTTGTTGTTCGCCCAGGAGATCGGGATCGATCCGGCGGTTGTGCCGTGGGTGGCGTATGACGGCGGCGGTGAGGCGCAGAACGCTCTGCTCGGCGACGAGATCGAGATCTTCCCTGGTGACGTGTCGGAGACGATTGGCAACGACAGCCTGCGGATCTTGGCTGTGATGGGTAACGACCGGATCGAGGGCATGGACGCTCCGACGACGGTGGAGTTGGGTTACTCGACGATCTTCCCGGTGTGGCGTGGCTTGCTCGCTCCGGGTGGGATGAGCGACGAGGCATACAACTTCTGGGTTGACGCCCTCGGTCAAGTCGAAGCTTCGAGTGAGTGGGCTGCGGCCCGTACGGAGAACGGGTTGTCACCGTTGCGGCTCCTCGGCGATGACTTCCAGAGCTTCGCCCTCGACGCCGTCAACAGCTTCCGCACCCTCTCCGAACCATTCGGACTCGTCGCCGGCGGCTGATTTGTAGGAAGATGACATCCGGGAAGGGAGCGAGAGGAGCCATGAAGGAGCAATCGCAGGCACCCCGCCAGAGGTGGCTGATCGGCCTACAGCGCCGGTTCCGATTGCCTCGCCCTGACGACTCTCTCCCTTCCCGGATTTCCGACAAGCACCTCGGCGATCGCATCCTCGGCCTCGTCTGTCTGACCATTGCCATCTGGTACGTGGCGGAGACGCGTAACTTCCAGATAACCCAGTTCGGTTCGGGGCCGGTTGGTCCCAAGACGTTGCCGACTCTCGTTGGAATCGTCTTCGGAATCTTCGCCCTCTATCTGATCATCCGGCCAGACGAGTCCCCGCGATGGGCGTCCTTCAATGTCCGATGGAGGCTTGTCGTCATCGTCGGCGTGTCGTTCCTTTTCGGCCAACTCCTCGAGCCGATGGGCTTCATCTTTGCGGCGACCGCGATGTCGATCCTCATCGGCGTCTTCTTCGACGGGCCGCTCGCCAAGCTGGTGCCGCTGTCTTTCGGATTCGCAGTGGCACTGGCGTTCGTCTTCAACAACTGGCTGGAGCTGCGGCTGCCGGCCGGCTGGTGGGGCGGGTTCTAGATGGACTTCAACCTCCTCGACGGCTTCGCGGCGGCGCTGACGCTGGAGAATCTGTTGTATGCCGCCGTCGGCGCACTGCTGGGGACGCTCATCGGAGTGCTTCCGGGCATCGGGCCCATCACCGGCGTTGCCATCCTCTTCCCGATCACCCTGAGCCTCGGGCTCCCCGACGCCTCGACGCTCATCCTCCTGGCCAGCGTCTACTACGGGTCGCAGTACGGAGGCTCGACGACTTCGATCCTGCTCAATGTCCCGGGCGAGGCGTCGTCGGTGGTGACGACGCTCGACGGATATCAGATGGCTCGGCAAGGACGGGCCGGCCAAGCGCTCGCCATCTCGGCCATCGGTTCGTTCATCGCTGGCATCGGAGCCGTGATCGGCCTGATGATGTTCGGTCCGCCGCTTGCCGAGGTGACGACGAATTTCCAGTCACCCGAGAAGTTCATGGTCGTGGTGCTTGCGTTTGCCACAGTCTCCAGCCTCGCTGGGCGCAGCCTCGTCAAGGGACTCCTGGCGGTGACCTTCGGTGTGATGCTCGCCACCGTCGGCGTTGATCTGCAGACCGGCGTCGTCCGCTACACCTTCGGACAGCTCAAGCTGCAAGAGGGGCTCGACTTCGTCATCATCGCCATCGGCCTCTTCGCCGTCTCTGAAGTGCTGACCTTGCTCGAGGACCACGTCAAGGGCGAGAGCGTCGTGTTCGAGAAGGCGGAGCGCATCTGGGTCAGCTTCAAGGAATTCGTGTTCTCGCTGGGCGCCATCATCCGCGGCTCGGTCATCGGCTTCTTCGTCGGCCTGCTACCCGGCACCGGCGCCTCAGTCGCCGGTTTCATGTCATACGGTCTCGAGCGCCGCCTCTCCGATCGTGACGGCACCTTCGGCAACGGCGACATCCGCGGCGTCGCCGCTCCCGAATCGGCCAACAACGCAGCCGCCGGCGGCTCGCTGGTTCCGCTCTTCACCTTGGGCATTCCTGGTTCCGGGACGACGGCGGTGCTGCTCGGCATTCTCATCTCGCTCGGGATCCGCCCCGGCACCGGCAACGTGTTCGAGGAGACGCCGGAGCTCATCTGGACGCTGATCGCGTCGATGTTCATCGGCAATGCCATGCTGCTGCTGCTGAATTTCCCGCTGGTCAAGATGTTCGTCCAGATCCTGCGTATCCCCACTTGGTTCCTGATGCCGATCATCCTCGTGGTGTCGTACATCGGTGTGTACTCGGTGAACAACAGCGCCCTGGATATCACGATCATGACGCTCTTCGGCGTCATCGGGTACTTCATGCGCAAGATGGATGTTCCGTTGGCTCCGATCCTCATGGGCCTCATCCTTGGCGACGATCTCGAACAGAACTTCCGTCGCTCCTTGGTGGCAGACGACGGCAACTACCTGACGTTCCTCGACGGACCGCTCAACATCGTGTTGGCGCTGATGGTTGTGGTGGTTCTCTTCCTTCCGCAGATCCTCGACAGAATCAGGGGCACGCACATCAAGGACGAGTTCGCCGACTCCAGCGCGGAGGTGTGATCCTGTGGCGGCGTCGCGAATCGCCGCCGCCATCGAGGTCCGAGTGATGGCGGACGCGGGTACCGGTGGCGGCGGGCGGCCAGAGGAGATCACGCCGAGCGCCGACCACCTCGCCTTCGTCGGCCTGGAGGAGCTCCCGGCGGCGGAGGAGACATCGCGCTCGTGACGCGCTCGGAGCCGTTGACCGTCGCAGTGCTGGACGACTACCAGGGTGTTGCCGCCGACCTGGCCGACTGGGATTCGCTTGGCTCGGATGTCGTCACGGTGTTCTTCGCAGATCACGTCGCGGATCCCGATGCGCTGGTGCAGCGACTCAGGCCGTTCGAGGTGATCTGTGTGATGCGGGAGCGCACCCGTCTCCCCCGCAACGTGCTCGAGAGGTTGCCCAACCTCAAGCTCCTCGTTACCACCGGACGGCGCAACGCGGCCATAGATACGAACGCAGCCCGCGACCTGGGAATCGTGGTGTGTGGGACGACCTCGCCCGGCCACGCCACGGCTGAACTGGCCATGGCGCTGATATTGAACCTCGCCCGCAACCTCCATCAGGAGGTCGAATCCGTACGCTCCGGGGGCTGGCAGAGGGAGGTCGGCAGGGACTTGCGGGGAGCGACGCTCGGCATTGTCGGCCTCGGCAGGTTGGGTGGACAGGTTGCGGTAGCAGCCGCCGCCTTCGGGATGCAGGTCATCGCGTGGAGCCAAAACCTCACCGAGGAGCGCTGCCGCGAGGTGGGTGCGCGGCGGGTGAGCAAGGATGAATTGCTTCGGACCGCCGACTTCATCACCATCCATCTCAGACTGGCCGAACGAACCCGAGGCCTGATCGGCGCCGCGGAGCTTGCGTTGATGAAGCACGATGCCTACCTGATCAACACCTCGCGCGGGCCGATCGTCGACGAGGACGCCTTGCTCACCGTGCTCGAGTCCGGAGACATCGCAGGTGCGGCGCTCGACGTTTTCGACCGAGAGCCCCTCCCCCCTGACCACCGGCTGCGGAGAGCCCCTCGTCTCCTCGTCACCCCGCACGTCGGCTACGTCACCCGCGAGACCTACGAGGTGTTCTACGGCGAAACGGTCGAAGCCATTGCTGCCTTTCTCCGCGGTTCGCCCGTTCGTGTGATCGCAGCGGCGGAGGCGCCATGAGCGCCGTTCGGCTCTGGGCCACGACGGACTCGAGGCCATGCCTGTGTCCGGTACAGACCAAGGAGGGGTGATGGTGATCAGGACGATCGTTGCTGCGCTCGCAGGTGGCTACCTGATGGACCGACTTCAGATTCCGGCGGGGGCTCTGATTGGTGCCATGGCTGCGGTCGCCGCTCTGAACTTGGGCGGTCTGGATACAGCCGAGATACCCGGGTGGACTCGTTTCTTGGCATTTGCCAGCATCGGATGGGCGCTGGGTCAGCAGTTCAACCGTGACAGCCTCGAGGTCTTCCGAGCGTCGCTGGTCCCGATAATGATCGTGGTCGTAGGACTGCTTCTCGCCGGTGGCGTCATCATGGTCGTGCTGCGTGCCTCCGGTCTCGATCCGGCAACTGCACTCCTTGCCGCGTCGCCCGGTGGGATCTCGCAAATGGGCGCCATCAGCGCGGCGGTCGGGGCCAACTCGGCGGTCGTGATCACTGCCCATCTGGTGCGGATCATTGCGGTGGTCGTCACGGCTCCGCTGATGGTGAGATTCCTGATAGGCGACTGACGAGTCGCAACGGCTGGAGCGACGTTTCGTCGGCGGTCCCATTGACGTCCGGACCCGAAGATCGGCCGCCGCACGTGCGCCGGCAGGCTCAACCACCACGTCGGGCACGCGCCGCGACGACCGGACGCCTCACCCCGCGACCGAATACTCGATCAGCTCGATGCGGGCCTCGCCGCCCTCTTCGATCTCCTCGAGAATGACGCCCACGCCGGGGGCGTAGTACTTCAGTTCGAAGACGCCGGGTTCGAGGGGATTCCACTCGCGCACGACGAGGACGTTCTCGAAGGTCCCGGCGGCAACGGTGACCGTGTCGCCCACCCGGACGATCTCGGCCTTGTCCTCTGCCTCGCCCGCGTAGAACTCCTGGAAGTAGGGCTCACCGACGTGTGCGGCGGGATCGGCCCACATCATGATGCCGGGCTCCGCTCCGTCGACCCCGGCCTCCCACGAGCCCTCCGTGCTCACCACCTCGCCGTCCTCGATCTCTTTCGAGTCCTCGCCCACGTACCAGACGTTTCCGTCTCCATCCTGCAGATACCAGTCGTAGGTGTCTTCGACGATGCCGTCCTCGAGCGTGACGATGTCGCGCACGACCACCGCCTCGATTCCCATCACCGCCCGCCGGTCGGTCTCGACGGTGACTTCGATGTGCTCGAACTCGCCTTCGTCCTCGCCCTCGTACACCCAGCGCGATCCGACGGTCATCGGCCAATACTCGTTGCCCGCACCCGCGGCGAACGCGGCCGCGCCGGCGTCGGGGAGCAGGGCCGGAATCGTCGTGTCGGTCGTCGAGTCTCCGCACGCAGAGACCGCACCGAGCGCCAGGGTCACGAGGATCAACGCGATGCGTCTCGTCATCTCCGACCTCCATCCGGGTTCCCTCAGTGTGCGTCGACGGCGCTGACAGCCGTCTGACTGCCGGGGCGGCCGGGGGGACGCAGGCGGCCGGGGGGACGCAGGCAAGCCTGTGGCGGTGCTCGGTTGCGTCGGCCCGCTACTCGTCCCAGTTGTCGGGGTTCTTCGCAGAGGGGCGCACCCGGGGAGGCTCCCCGGGCATCTTGGGGTAGTGGGGCGGCCACGGTGCCTCGCCGATGCCGTTGGCTTCGTCGGCGGCGACCATCGCCATCACCGGGTCGAGCCGCCCCGGGGTGTCGTCGATGCCTACGCTGAGGTCGCCGACGTCGCCCCAGCGGTCCTTGAAACTCCTCAGGTCGAGGGCGCGGTGGTCGATCGTCGCCAGCTCGTCCCAGGTGAAGGGGGCGGACACCAGTCCGGTGTGCCGGATCGAGTAGGCGCTGGCGATCGTCTTGTCCCACGCGTTCTGGTTGTAGTCGATGAACACGCCGTCCCGCTCCTCCTTCCACCACGCGGTCGTCGCCAGCTCGTGGCGCCGTTCGAGCTCGCGGGCGAGCGCCAGGCCGGCGCGGCGCACCTCGTAGAAGTCCCACTCGCGGACCAAGCGGACGTAGACGTGGATGCCGCGGTTGCCCGACGTCTTCGGCCAGCCGACGAGACCGACCTCGTCGAGCAGCTCCTTGACGGCGAACGCCACGTCGCGGGCGGCCTCGAAGTCGTAGCCGTCGGTCGGGTCGAGATCGATGCGCAGCTCGTCCGGATGCCGGAGGTCGTCGGCGCGGGCGTTCCACGGGTTGAGGTCGAGGCAGTTCTGTTGCGCCATCCAGATGACGTCACCCTCGTCGAGAGGGACGAACATGCGACCCGGCCGCGCCGAGGGGAACGTCACGTCGACGAGGTTCCGCGCCCCTTTGGGCCGTTTGACGAAAAGCGGCCGCTCGCCAACACCACCGTTCCACCGTTTGAGCAGCACGGGACGGTTGGCGACACCGCGCAGCGCTCCGGAGGCACACATGAGGAAGTGCTCGACCACGTCGAGCTTGGTCCAGCCCTGCTCCGGGAACATCAGCTTGTCGGGGCTCGAGATTCGAACGTCTCGTCCCCCGGCCACGACGTGGATCTCCTTGCGGCTCATAGCCGCAATTATCGACCACACAACCGAGAAACGGGCCCAGCCCCTATTGGGGTGGGCCCGTTCTCCATATGGCAGCGGCGGGAGGGAGGATTACCGCTGGACCTCGACGGTCACCTTCCGAGGCAGGACCTCGGGCCGCATGGGCACGGTGACCTCGAGAATGCCGTCGCTGGACGATGCGCGGATTGCCTCGGCGTCGGCGCCCTCCGGCAGCAACACCGTCCTCTTGAACTGGCCTTCGAAGATCTCCTTGCGGTGGAAGCCGCTCTCCTCGGTCTCGTTCTCGAAGGATCGCGAACCGGAGATCGTCAGCGTCCCGCCCTCGACGGTGACGTCGAGGCTCTCGGCATCGATCCCGGGGACCTCCGCACGAACGACCAGGTTGTCCTCGCGCTCGAACACGTCGACGCGCGGCAACCACATGCCCTTGCGCGGTATTGGCGAGTCGAAGAAGCGGTCGAGATCACGGACCAGCTCGAACGGATCGAATCGCACCAGGCTCACTTTGCACCTCCTGTTTCAAGGGGTTGTTCTAATAGTACAACACAGAAAATCTAAGCGTATTTCACTCAGATACGAAATTCGGCAAGAAACCTTCATCCGCGCGTGACGCGCTCGCCGTAGTCGCAGTACTTCATCCCATAAGGAGTGTTTGATGAGAAAGTTGCTCACGCTTCTGGCGATCATGGCGCTGCTGGCTGTGCCGTCGGCAGCCTTCGCCCAAGACGACGGCACCGTCACCGTGGTGCACGGCGTGCCCGACCTCGAGGTCGACGTCTGGGTCAACGGCGACGCCACCCTGCCCGGCTTCACTTTCGGAACCGTGACGGACCCGCTGACGCTTCCGGCCGGTGACTACGACATCGAGATCTATCCCGCGGGGACCGATCCGGATGGCAACGAGCCGGCGCTTGCGGACACCGTGACGCTGCCTGCCGGCGCCAATGCGAGCATCGTGGCGCACCTCGACG
Source organism: Acidimicrobiia bacterium (assembly GCA_041557775.1). Lineage (GTDB taxonomy): Bacteria > Actinomycetota > Acidimicrobiia > Spongiisociales > UBA5794 > DATHZQ01. The sequence goes on from JBFFFX010000079.1 coordinate 7,657, forward strand.
CCGGCGGCGCTCCTACGCTGTCGGTATTCGTCAACGACATCTCGGCGATCGCCGCCGGCAACGGCCGGGTCACCGCCCGTCACGTCGCTGCTGCCCCGACCGTGGATATCCTCGCCAACGACGCCGTCCTCTTCGGCGGCGTGTCGAATCCGGCCGAGGGTGTGGCCGATGTTCCCGCCGCAACGTACGACGTGAAGATCGTTCCCACGGGCGCCACCGAGCCGGTGGTCTTCCAGACCGATCTCGCCGTGCCCGAAGGCACGAACGTCATCGTCTACGCCATCGGCTCGCTCGACGGCGGCTCGTTCACGGTGGCCGCGCAGGCGATCTCGGGTCTGCACAGCGCGCCGACGGGTGTGCCCACGGGAAGCGGCGGTCTCGCCGGCGACGGCGCACCGCTCCGGTCCATGATGTTCGCCGCTCTCGGGTTGCTGGCGATTGCCGCTGGTGCGGCGACGCTGCGGCGCAACGAGGGCTGATCATCCGTCGATCGCCCGGGAGGAAACCTCCCGCCTCCCGGGCGATCTCTGCCTCCTGTGCGTAGATTCCTCGCAGCGGTCCTGATCTTCGGCGGTGTCGCCGTAGTCGCCGGTTCGCTTCTTCCCCTCCCAGCCCGACCCGGCGACACCGCCGAGACCGGCGCCCTACCCCCGAGCACCGTTGCGTCACCCTCCCAGCCGACACCGTCTCCGGCGGCGCCATCGACGACGTCCGGCGGCGAGCAGTCCCCTTCCCTCCCGGCTCCGGCGCCCACACCCCCGACCGACCCGACCGACCCGACCGACCCGACCGACGCGACGGGCAATCCGCCGGCGGAGACCGGGATGCGGCGCCTTCCTGTCGGGCTCCGCATCGCCTCGCTGGGAGTAGACGCCCCGGTCGAGCCGTACGGCGTCGACGCCTCCGGCCAGATGGACGTGCCCGCCAACGTCACCGACGTCGCCTGGTACGAGTACGGACCCTCGCCCGGTGAGCCGGGATCCGCCGTTCTCGCCGCCCATGTCGACCTCGCCGGTCAGGGACCCGGGGTCTTCTTCCAGCTCCGGGAGATGGAGGCCGGGGACCTCATCGAGGTCGCCTACGAGGATGGGACGCAGACCACCTTCCGCGTCGTGGCACGGGTGCGATACGGGAAGTCGGAGCTGCCTCTCGACGCGATCTTCGCACGCGAGGGCCCGCCCGTGCTCACGCTCATCACGTGCGGCGGCAGCTTCAATCGGACGTCCCGGAGCTACGACAGCAACGACGTGGTCTACGCCGTGCCACTCGGCGGTGAGTTCGCCCCGCTCGGCGGATCCGCCTGAGCGCCGGTCTCGTAGCCGCGATTCGGTCCGCGGCCCCGTCCGCACGAGAATCGATCGCATGGACGGCTGCCGCCTGGTCATCGCCCGCCACGGCCAGACCGAGGGCAACGCGGCCGGCGTCCACCAGGGACGCACCGATTCGCCGTTGACCGAGCGCGGTGTCCGGCAGGCGGACGTCCTCGGGGAGGAGGTCCGGCGCTGGCATCCCGGCGCCACCGCCGTCTACACCAGTCCGCTCGGCCGCGCCGCCGCCACGGCCGCATCGGTGGGGCGGATC
>JBFFFX010000080.1:0-9208 GCA_041557775.1 Acidimicrobiia bacterium
GCGGATTCCCGAGTCCGGCGCCGGCGCCGAGATGATCTCGGGCGACGAAGAGGCCGCGGCCGACAAGATCGTGGAGTTACTTCAGGCGGCAGGGATCGGAGGTGGATCATGAGCGGCGCCGTTCTCGTCGTCACCGAGCATCTCAACAAGCGGTTCACGGACGCCACCTTCGAGCTGCTGGCGATGGCCGGCACCCTGGCCGGAGAAGGCGGCGTCGAGGCTGCGCTCGTCGGCAGCGGCGTCGCCGGAATGGCCGCCGAGTTGGGCGCCGCCGACCGCGTTGTCGTGATCGACGCACCACATCTCGAGGTCTTCGACCCCGACGGGCATGCCACGGCGCTGGCGGCCCTCGTCGCCGAGCGCGCGCCGCGGATCGTGCTGGTCCCGTACACGTCCACAGGAATGGACGTTGCCTCCCACATCGCAGCCCGCTGCGACCTGCCGCTGGTGTCCTACTGCCAGTCGATCGACGCCTCCGACGGGCTGTCCGCAACCTGCCAGCTGTATGCGGGGAAGATCGAGGCCGACGTCGCCGTGGACGGCGACCGGGCCGTCTTCTCGGTGCTCGCCGGTGCGGCGCCCGCGGCCGATGGCAGGCGGGAGGGGTCGCCGGAGGTGATCCACGCCGGTGTCGATACGACCAGCCGCATTCGGTTCACCGGACTGGCCGAGCCCGAGGGCGGCGACGTGGACATCACCGCTCAGGACGTGCTGCTGGTCGTCGGGCGCGGGATCGAGTCGGAGGCGAACATCGAAGAGGTGGTCGAGCTGGCCGAGATCCTCGGCGGTGCGGTCGCCGCCTCGCGTCCCATCGTCGACCAGGGTTGGCTCCCCAAGACCCGCCAGGTCGGCAAATCCGGCCTCACCGTGAAGCCCAAGGTGTACCTCGCGCTGGGCGTGAGCGGTGCTCCCGAGCACGTCGAGGGCATGCGCGACGCGGCCACGATCATCGCGGTCAACACCGATCCGCAGGCGCCCATCTTCGGCGTTGCCCATCACGGGTGGGTCGGCGACCTCTTCGACTTGCTGCCCGAGTTGACCGACCGGCTCGACGGATGACCTCCGGCGCGGCACTCCAGCTCGCCGCCGCGGCAGACGAAGGCCGCGAGACCTTCGAGGGTTTCGGCACGTCGTCGATCCTCGTGTTCTACCTGCTGGCGCTGGCGGCGATCGTGGTGTTCCTGTACGGGTTCTGGCGGCGCTTCGCCAAGTACCGCAAGGGTCGCGGGGTCGCTCGGCTCAGCATGCGGCGAATCCGGAGAGCCCTGGTCGACCTGTCGTCGCAGCGCACGATCGGCAAGCGCGACCCGTATGTGCGGGTGGCGCACTTCCTGGTCTTCTGGGGATTCCTCGTGCTGACGATCGGCACCACGATCATCGCCATCGACGAGGACATCATCGGCCTGCTGCTGGACAAGCCCGAATGGCAGTTCTGGCACGGAGCGTTCTACGTGGGATACGCGCTGGTGCTGGACGTGTTCGGGATCGGGTTCATCGTCGGGCTGCTGATGCTGGGCTACCGCAGGCGCAAGGAGCCGTTCCGGCTCGGCTACGAGCGAGTGGACACCGAGACGTACGATCGCCGCGGCTACTCGCTCGACGACCGCGTGTTCCTCGTCATCCTCCTCTTCCTCGGGGTGAGCGGCTTTCTGCTGGAGGGCTTCAGGATCGCCGCCGCCGATTTCCCGTCGTTCGAAGCGGTATCCATCGCCGGATGGGTGATCGGCCTGGCGACGTCGGTGATGGGCGAATCCGCCAACGACGTCGCTCGGATTGGGATGTGGTGGGTCCACGCCGGCGCCGCCCTGGCGTTTGTCGCCGCGATCCCGTTTTCGAAAGCGATGCACATCGTCGTCGACGCCGCGGATCTCGTCTTCACCGACCCGAGCTCGGCCCGGGCCCTGCCGGACGTCGTCGACGCCGCCGCCCCCGGATACGAGTCGCTGGCTTCCTTCACCTGGAAGGAGTTTCTGGACTTCGACGCGTGCACGAAGTGCGGTCGTTGCCACGAGGTGTGTCCGGCGCGAGCGTCGGGAGCCCCGCTGTCGCCACGCGACCTGATCCTCGACCTGCGGGAGACGGCGGATGCGCAGGCGGGGATCCGCCTCTGGTACGGCGCCGGCGCCGAGCCCCGGCACGCCGAGGCGACCGAGGTCGCCGGGGCGGTCATCGGCTCGGACACGCTGTGGGCCTGCACGACCTGCATGGCCTGCATGGAGGTGTGCCCGGTGGGTATCGAGCACGTCCCCTCGATCGTGCAGCTTCGCCGGCGGCTGGTCGACACGGGCGATGTCGAGCCCGGTCTGCAGACCGCGTTTCAGTCGCTGGCCCGCGGCGGCAACAGCTTCGGCAAATCGGCGAAGCAGCGGGCTCGGTGGACGAGGGGCCTCGACTTCACCATCAAAGACGTCCGGTCAGAGCCGGCCGAGTTCCTGTGGTTCGTCGGCGATCAGGCCGCCTTCGATCCCCGGGGTGCCGAGATCTCCCGCACCGTCGCCAAGATCTTGCACGGTGCAGGAGTCGACTTCGGGATCCTCTACGAATCGGAGCGCAACTCCGGCAACGACGTGCGGCGAGCAGGTGAGGAGGGCCTGTTCGAGATGCTGCGCGATCACAACCGGGATGCATTTGCCTCGGCCACGTTCGAGCGGATCTTCACCACCGACCCGCACTCGCTGAACACGCTGCACCACGAGTACGACCTGGACAGACCGGTCCTTCACTACACGCAGCTGCTCGACGAGCTGGTGCAGTCGGGGCGGCTGTCCCTCAACCGTTTCGACGGTCGGGCGACCTACCACGATCCGTGCTACCTCGGGCGGTATGCAGAGGAATACGAGGCGCCGCGCAACCTCATCAAGGCCACCGGGCTCGACCTCGTGGAGATGGGCCGGTGCCGGGAGAACTCGTTCTGTTGCGGCGCCGGGGGCGGCCGTATCTGGATGGACGACTCGACACTGGCGGAACGGCCGTCGGAGAACCGGATCCGGGAGGCGGTCGCCTTGGGCGACGATGTGCGCTTCTTCGTCGTCGCGTGTCCCAAGGATCTGGTGATGTACTCGGATGCGGTGAAGACCACCGGTCACGAGGGTCGGCTCGAAGTCGTCGACGTCGCGCAGCTCCTGGAGCGGGCGCTGGAAGCGGAGGGTGCCCTTGCCGGCTGAGCACGCCACGCCGATCGTGATCGGCCGCGGACCTGCATCTGTGGGGCCGGGCGGGCCGGACCCGACCGGCGACGCCGCGGAATCGCTTGGCCGGGGGGTCGCCGGGATTCTCCGACATCTCGTTGCGGTGCTGGACCGGGAGGATCGCCTCGAATCCGGCACAGGGGGCTGGCTCGAGGCGCTGCGCAGCGATACCGACGCCCACGCCGAAGCTGTGCTGGACGGCGTGCTGCGTGCGCTCCGGCTCGCCGCCGATACGGCCAATTTCCGGATCCTGGCCGCACTCGCCGGGGCGGAGGCGGTGAGCCGGTCGGCGCTCGCCGAGCGGCTCGGCCTGCCCGAGCTGAGCGTGGGCGAACGAGTGGGCGACCTCGTGTCCGCCGGTCTCGCGGTGAAGATCTCTGAAGCCAACCAGATCACTGGGACGGCCGCCGGCATGGCGCTGGTCGACTGGATCAGGGGCGCCACCGCGGCCGGGGCCACCGCCCTGGGAGCCGACCTGCGATGAGATGCCCGTACTGTGGCTTCGCCGGCTCCCGCCGAGAGTTGCACGCCCACCTGACGGACCAGCACGCCGACGAGTGCCGCACCACCGAGTCGCTCGGCCGGCGCCACTACGAGCTCAGCTGCCCGCGCTGCGACTTCTCCATCCGCCGCCAGGTGAAGCCGAGATTGCGGGACGCGGCGTTCCTCGAGGAGTACGCACGCGAGATCCGGCTGGTCGCCTTCGACATGTTTCTCTACCACCTCCAAGACCAACACGAGCACGAGCAGGAGGAAGCCGGTGCCTGAAATCCGTGGCTGCAACATCCCGGACGATCTCTACTACTGGCCGGAGAAGCACGTGTGGGCCAGGCCGAACGACGACGGGACCGTGACCGTCGGCGTGACCGACGTGGCGCAGAATCTGGCGCACAACATCATCTCGGCGATGCCGAAGGGGGAGGGCCGCCCCGCCAAGCGAGGGCGCAGCCTGGGCACGGTCGAGAGCAGCAAATGGGTGGGACCCGTCACGTCGCCATTCAACGGCCGGGTCATCGAGTCCAACCCGTTGATGAGCTCCGATCCCGCGGTCATCAATCGCGACCCCTACGGAGAGGGCTGGTTCGTTCGCATCGAGCCCGAGGATTGGGAGGCGGCATCCGCAGAGCTGGTGACCGGCGAATCCGGCATCGCCGCCTACGAGGCGTTCCTCGCAGCCGAAGGCATCGAGTGCGGTGAAGCCGCGTGACGGTATACCGCGGCTGTCATCTGCCCGACGATCGGGCCTATGACGTCGAGGGTGACCTGTGGGTCAAGATGGAGGGTGATCTGGCTCGACTCGGGATGACCGACGTCGCCCAGACCCGAATGGGCAAGATGGTGTCCGTGCTGTTCAAGCGCCCGGGGAGGCGGGTCAAGGCGGGCGGGTCGGTGGCCACCGTGGAGAGCGCCAAGTGGGTGGGCCCGGTGCACTCGCCGTTCGACGGCGAGATCGTGGAGCCCAACCAGGACGCGTTCGACACCGATGTGCTCGTCGCCAACCGGGATCCCTACGAAGCCGGCTGGATCACTCTGATGCGGCCCACCGATCCCTCCAAGCCGCACCGTCCGTTGCTCGAAGGCGCCGAGGCGGTCGAGGCGTACATGGCTCGGATCGACGAGCTCGGTGTCAGCTGCTTCCGGTGCGCCGACTGACATGGACGCCACGACGCTGCGGGTGATCGACTTCGGGAGCGTGTCCCCGTTGCGCTCCCAGACGCTGTGGCACGCGATCGCCCGCGGCGTGTCGGCGGGGGCACCCCCGACGCTGTCGTTCATGCGGCCGGACGCTCCGTATGTGTCCATCGGCTATCACCGCCGCCTCGACGAGGTCGACCGGGAGGAGTGCCGGCGGCGCGGGCTGCCGGTATTCAGGCGAATGGTGGGCGGCGGCCCCGTGTACATCGACGATGGCCAGCTGTTCTTCCAGATCACCGTGCCCGCAGGCCGCGCCCCGGCAGTGCGGGGCCGCGCGTTGCGCACGCTGCTGCAACCGGCCGTCGACGCATTCCGCGATGTGGGTGTGGCCGCCTCACTCGAAGACCAGGGCGACATCGTTGTGGAGGACCGCAAGATCAGCGGCCACGGCGCCGGGCAGATCGAGCAGGCGGTCATCGTGGTCGCCAACCTCATCACCCGGTTCGATCACGGTGCCGCGGCCCACATCATGGCGGCGCCCGATGCGGCAACCACCCGCGCCCTCGAGGCGATGATGCGCCGCTATGTCGCGGCGACCCCGGTCCCGCTCGGGCAGTTCACTGCGGCAGTGGTGCGGCGCTACGCCGACGCGCTCGGTCTGGATCCAGCGCCGAGCGGACTCACCGACGTGGAGGATGCGGCCCTCGCCGCCCTCGACGCCGAGTTCGTCGACGACGACTGGCTTGCGGGCACCGCTCGCTCGGTGCCGCCGGTGTGGCGGGTGAAGATCAAGGCCGGGGTCCACGTGGCGCATGCGGTCGGCGACGGCGCCCGGGTGCGGCTGAGCGTGGCGCACGGGCGCATCGTCGACGCGCTCTTCGTCGACCCTGCGCTGAACGGGGTCGCCGAGGGGTTGGCGCGGGCGGCGCGCGGCGAGACACCGGCGGAGACGCGTGACCGGCTCGGAGCCGCGGGCTATGGGCGGCTGGCCGAGTTGGTGGGAGCGATGGAACGAGGACGATGACGAGAGGAGCGACGCGACATGAGTGACCGAATGGTGAGCGGCTTCGCCGTACCGACTGGGTTGGCGTACGACCTCGACCACCACATGTGGACGCTCGTCCTCGAGTCGGGCAACGTCCGCGTCGGCATGGATGCGCTCGGCATCGAGACATCCGGCACTCTGGCCCAGCTCTCCTTCGAGCCGGGGAGCGAGGTAGACCGCGGTGAGTCGTTCGGAACGATGGAGGCGGAGAAGTTCGTCGGCCCGCTGGTCACGCCCGTGTCGGGAAGGGTGATGGCCGTGAACGACGCCGCCTTGCACGACCCCGGCCTCGTCGAGCGCGACCCGTACGGTGACGGCTGGTTCATCGAGATCGAGCCCACGAACCTCGCGGAGGAGCAGGCGTTCTTGGCGGGTGACGATGGCGGCATCGTCGAGCGATTCGAGGCGAAGGTCCGCCAGTACCGCATCGAGGGAGTGCTGGCCGAATGACCATCGTCAGCGACACCGCCGGATTCACCATCCGCCGAGCCAACTTCACGGACACGATGGAGTTCTACGCCCCCGGCCTCAAGCGCTGGGAGACCACCGAGTGGAAGCCCGTCAATCCCCGCCGCTTCCTCCCCGTGTCGGTCACCGGAGGGGCCTGCGCGCTGCAGTGTGATCACTGTCGGGCAAAGGTGCTCAAGGGCATGATCTCGGTCAAGGCCGAGGAGAACCTCTTCGAGCTCGCCCGGCGGCTGCAGACCGAAGGCGCCGACGGCATCCTCGTCTCCGGCGGCTCCACCAAGTCGGGCGGCGTTCCGCTGCTCAGACACCTCGATCACATCACTCGCATCCGCGAGGAGCTGGGGATGCGCGTCGTGGTGCATTCCGGCGTGGTCGATCCGGAGACGGCGGCAGGTCTGGCCCGGGTCGGGGTCGACGGCGTGATGCTCGACATCATCGGCGCCGACGAGACGATCCGGGATGTCTACCACCTCGATCTCACGACCGCCGACTTCGAGCGGTCGCTGGCGATGCTCGCCGAGCACGAGCTGCGCATCATCCCGCACATCGTCCTGGGAATGCACTACGGCGAGTTCCTCGGTGAGCACAAGGCGCTGGAGATGATCGCCCGGTACCCGGTGTCGACGCTGATCATCGTGGTGCTGGTTCCACTCACGGGCACGCCGATGGCCCACATTCCGCCGCCACCGATCGACGACTGCGTGGACTTCTTCGCCGAGGCGAGAGCGGCCATGCCGACCACCAAGATCAATCTGGGATGCGGTCGTCCGATGGGGAACGCAAAGCTCCAGCTCGACTGGGGCGCGATCGACCACGGCCTCAACGGCATCGCCTACCCGGCGGAGGGGGCCATCGCCTACGCCTCGTCCCGCGGCTTGGAGCCGAAGCTCTACGAGTACTGCTGCTCGCTGACCTGGGTCGGTGATGGAGGAGCCGGATATCGCCAGGTCACCCTGCCGGACCCGGTGCTGCGCGAGGAGGTCGCTCCATGACCACGTGGCGGTACCTCACCGACGACGGCGCGGGCGCCGCCGCGGGGCTCGCGCTCGACGAGGCGCTCATGATGTCGCACGCCCGCGCCGCAGCGCCGGCGCCGCCCGTGCTGCGCCTCTACACCTATGCGGATCACGCAGCGCTGTGTGGCCGCTTCCAGCACATCGAGGCCGAGATCGACTTCGATGCGTGTGCTCGCACCGGCACGACCTACAACCGGCGCCCCACCGGTGGCGGTGCCATCGTCATGGGTGCGGGTCAGCTGGGGGTGGCGGTCACGACGCGGGCCACCGCCGACCAGCGACCCAAGGCGATGCTGCTGCGGCTCTCCGAAGGTGTGGTCGCCGGGCTTGCCAAGCTCGGGATCGAAGCCGAGTTCGGCGGCAAGAACGACCTCAAGGTCGACGGCCGCAAGATCGCCGGTCTCGGCCTGTACCTCGACGGCGACGGGGCGATGCTGTTCCACGCCAGCGTGCTCGCGGATCTCGACATCCCGTTCATGCTCGACGTGCTCGACATCCCTGCAGCCAAACTCGGCGACGCCGCCGTGGACGCGGTCGCCTCGCGGGTCACCACGGTGACTCGGGAGCTCGGGGAACGCTGGACGGGTGAGCTGTTGCGCGATGCGGTGGCCCACGGATTCAGGGAGGCGCTCGGCATCGAGCTGGCGCCATCGTCACCCTCGGCGGCCGAGGAGGCCGCGGCGGCGGCGCTGGTGTCCGACAAGTACACGACGGCTGATTGGCTGTTCGCCCGAACCCCGCAGGCCGACGCCACCGCCACGGCGTTGGTGAAGACTCCGGCGGGTCTCGTGCGTCTCTATCTCGCCCTGCAGGGCGACACCATCAAGAGCGCCCTGTTCACCGGCGACTTCAACGACATTCCCGACCCCATCGTGGCTTTCGAGCAAGAGCTGAAGTGGGCTCGTGGCGACCGGGCGACGGTCGAAGCCGCCGCGCGGCGCGCCTTCGCCGCCGGTACCGGCCTGGAGGTGCCCTCCGCGGTCTTGGTCGATACCGTGCTCTCGGCGGCCGGCCGCGCCGCGCAGCGTGAATCCATTGCCGCTCCGGCCCGAGACGGGTCGTGCTATTTCCCGGACCAGGAGGTGCCCGCATGACGACGACGTCCGACCGGAAGCTGCTCCCGGTCCTCAACAACCACGAGACGCGGGAGAGCCCCGATTGGGTCCGGATCTCGACGGCCAGTGCCCTTGCGCTGCGCTACCGCTCGGGGAAGTTCACCCGTGACTTCGACTTCGGAGGGATCAACCTCCTGCTCAACTACGGGTCCGGCTGCCGCTCCGACTGCAGCTACTGCGGCCTGGCCCGCACCAGGCCCGGCGACTACGAGGACAAGTCGTTCATCCGCGTGGAGTGGCCGTTGGTGGAGACCGACGACCTCGTCGACCGGATGGCGCGGTTCGAGGATTCCCTCACCCGCTTGTGCATCTCGATGGTGACCCACGGGCGGGCGTATCGCGATACGTTCGAGATCACCAGGCGGATCCGGAACCGAGTCCGCACCCCCTTGTCGATCCTGGTTGCTCCGCCGACGCTCAACCGGGAACGGTTGCAGACGTTCAAGGACCTGGGTGTCGACATGATCGGCATCGGCATGGACGCCGTCACCGAAGATCTGTTCCGCCGCCACCGCACCGACGTTCCGTCCGGTGGTGGGCTGAGCTGGGAGAAGTACTGGGAGGTGGTGGACGACGCCCGCGACCTCTTCGGCCCGTGGAAGGTGAACTGCCACACCCTGGTCGGGCTCGGCGAGACCGACTACGACATGGTGAGACTGTTCATCGATCTGTGTGATCGCGAGATCTTCCCCTACCTGTTCTGTTTCAACCCCGAGCCGGACTCGCGGCTGGCATCGCAGC
>JBFFFX010000081.1:0-9189 GCA_041557775.1 Acidimicrobiia bacterium
ATCGTGACCGCAGGCATGCATGGTGTCTTCGATCTCGCTGGCAAAGGGCAGTCCGGTGTGCTCGGGCATGTGCAGCGCATCCATGTCACCCCTGAGCACGATGGTCCGCCCTGGGGATGCACCCCGGAGGACGGCGGCGATGCCGCTCGTCGACTGATGGAGGATGACCTCGAGGGGCAGGTCGCGGATGGCGGCGACCACGGCCTTCTGGGTCTCGGGAAGGTCGTTGCCCAACTCCGGCCGTCGGTGGAGCGACCGGCGCAGGGCGACGACGTCGGGTTGCACGGCTTGGGCTTGGGCGAGGAGATCGGAGCGGCTCATGCGCCGATGCTAGGTCTTCTCGAGGACCTGCTTCCTCGGGGGCCCTTCGCGGGGACGCCGCGCCTCCGCCGAACCTCCGCAAACCGTTCACGAATTCTCCACAACGCGATGGCACCGTGTCTCCAACGAAGAGAAAGGACTTCGCCTCATGGGCATCTTCCGGTTCGCCGTCGTGGTTCTCGCCGTCGTCGGCGCCGTCTCGATCCTGACACAAGGGGGCGCCTGGCTCGCGTGGCTGGGCGCCGCGATGCTGCTACCGCTCCTGCTGATCAAGGTGTTCTTCCTCGCTGCGTTCTTCGGGCTCGCCGGGAAGGCGATGCGGCGGGGCCGCCGAGGTCCGTGGACGTCATGGTCATCGCCGCCACGTCGCCGGAGCGAGGAGCGCCCGCCGAGCGACGAACAGCGATTCGAGGAGTGGCATCGCATGGCCCACGCCCGGGACGAAGTGCGAAGCTGGACCCCGGAGGTCTGAGGGTCGAGCCAGAATGCATGTGATGAAGACGATTCTCGTTGCCGATGACGAGCTGAAGATCACCCGCCTGGTGCGCGACTATCTCCACCAGGCGGGTTTCCGCGTCGTTGAAGCCGCCGACGGTCCGGGAGCTCTGAGCGCGGCGCGCCGCGAGAAGCCGGACCTGATCGTGCTCGATCTCGGCCTCCCGGGGATGGACGGGCTGGACGTCACGAGGACCCTGCGGGCGACCTCGCAGGTGCCGATCATCATGCTGACGGCGCGCAGCGAGGAGAGCGACCGCATCGTCGGCCTCGAGCTCGGCGCCGACGACTACGTGGTCAAGCCGTTCAGCCCCAAAGAGCTCGTCGCGCGGATCCGCGCCGTGCTCCGCCGGGTCGACGCCGTCGACGAAGGCGCGGAGACGATCGCAGTACGGGACGTGGAGATCGACACCGCCAGGATGCGTGTCGCCGTGGCGGGCCGTGAGCGCGAGTTGACCCCGACCGAGTTCGACATCCTGGCGACCCTCGCCCGTCGCCCCGGCAGGGTGTTCACCCGGGCGCAGCTTCTCGACGCCGTCCACGGCGTGTCGTTCGCGTCCTACGAGCGGGCGATCGATGCCCACGTCAAGAACATCCGTCGCAAGATCGAGCCCGATCCGCGGCGTCCGGTGTACGTGCTCACGGTGCACGGTGTGGGGTACCGGTTCGCAGATGCCTAGCCGCTGGCCGCCGGGTCCGATGCGATCGCCACACTGGTGGCCGGAGGGCGAGGCGTGGCCGCCGGCGCCCGGGCCGGGACAGCGGGCATGGCGCGGATTCGGGCGCTCCATGGTGCGCCGTGCCCTCGTCTTCGTGCTGCTGCTCTTCTCGTTGCCGATCGCGTTCGGTGCGCTGGTGGGCCTGGCGCTGTCCTCGGTGGCGAACCCGGTGATCACCGTTGCCGTGACGGTCGTCGTCGTCATCGGCGTCCTCCTGATCATGCTGGCGCTGGTGGCAGGAAGCTGGCGGCCCGTGCGGCGTCTCATCGCCGCCGCCGGCAAGCTCGCCGATGGCGACTACTCCGTGCGGGTGACTCCCCGCGGCTCGACCTCGATGCGCTCGGTCGTCGGGTCCTTCAACCAGATGGCTGCTCAACTGGAGACGAGCCGCGACCAGCGGCGGCGCCTCCTCGCCGACATCGGCCACGAGCTGCGCACGCCGCTCACCGTCCTGCGGGGCGAGTTGGAGGCGATGGTCGATGGAGTGCACCGCGCGGACACCGAGAACCTGGCCTCGCTGCTCGACGACGTTGCGGTCATGGAGCGGCTGCTCGACGATTTGCGCACCCTGAGCCTGGCCGAAGCCGGCGCGCTCGACCTGCACCGCGAGACCACCGACGTGAGCGACGTGGTGCGGGATGTCGCCGACTCGTTCGCCCGGGAGGCGGCTGAAAGCGGGTGCGCGATCCATCTGCGCGCGACCGGGGACGGAGACGCCTTCATCGATGGAGTACGGATCCGGCAGGTCGTCTCGAACCTGGTGGTGAATGCGCTGCGCGCCATGCCCGACGGCGGTCGCATCGACATCGAGGTGCAGGGGACGCCGGAGGCGGTCACGGTACGGATCGCCGACACCGGCATCGGGATCGAGCCGGAGGCCCGGGACCGGGTCTTCGATCGTTTCCACAAGGGGAGCGGCTCTCGCGGCAGCGGGCTGGGTCTCACCATCTCGCGCGATCTCGTCGAAGCCCACGGGGGCGCCATCGAGATCGAGGCGACGTCCGACCAAGGGACCACGATTCGGGTCGAGCTGCCCCGAAGCGGGGGATGAGGGCACCCGTGCCGTCCGCCATACTCACCCGGTGACCACTCCCCACGACCCCGAACGCCACGACCACGAGCGGCTCGGCATGGCCCTCGCCGCCGGGGGGATGCTCCTGGTCAGTCTCGACTCGCTCGGCTTTCGTCTCACCGAGGCCTCGGCCTGGGACATCGCGTTCTGGTTCGGTGCGTTCACGACCGCGGCGGTCTCGATCCTGCTTCGCATCCGCACGGGGCGCAGCGTGGTCGATGCGGTGCGCGAGGAGCGGCTGCCGCTGGTCGTCTCGGGGCTGCTCCAGGCAGCGAGCACGACCTTCTTCATCATCGCGCTCGAACTGACCACCGTGTCGAACACGGTGGTCATCATCGCCGCCGCGCCGGTGGTCGCCGCCTTGATCGCCCGCGTCGCCATCGGAGAGCGCACGACGCTGCGGGTCTGGTCGGCGATCGGCGTCTCGATCGCCGGCATCCTCATCGTGGTGTCAGGTTCGCTCGGCGCGGGGAGGATCGAAGGCGACCTCTTCGCCGTGGCCGCCATCGTGTCGTTCGCCGCCAACCTGACGTTGTGGCGGAAGTACCCCTCCGTCGATCGCATGGCGATGATCGCCCTGGCCGGGATCGTGATGACGCTCGTGGCGTTCGCACCCGCGGCGCCGTTCGAAGTCGACAGCAAGGCGCTGTGGATCCTGGCGTTCCTGGGCGGGGTGGCGGGCCCGGCAGGCCGGATCGCCGTTGCCGTATCGACGCGCTACCTGCCCACGGCTCAGGTGAGCCTGTTCGTGCCGCTGGAGACGGTGGCCGCCACTGCGTGGGCGTGGCTCTTCCTGAGCGAAGCGCCACCCGCGTCGACCCTCGCCGGGGGAGTAGTGGTCCTCACCGCGATCGCCTACGGAGCGACCGCACCGACCCACCGAGGGGCAACCGGCTGATGTGATCGCCGGGCGGCAGTGCTAGGACTCGGTCGCGATGGTGGCGAGATGGTCCGAGATGCGCCGGCCGGCCTCGGCGAGAAGGGCACCGATCGCCGCTTCCGGCCGGTCGCCGGGAAAGCGGTACGACGGACCGTACAGGTTGACTGCGGCGATCACCGAGCCGTCCGGTCCGTACACGGGAGCAGCGGCGCCGTTCACGTCATCGGCAAACTCGAGACGGGTCCACACATGATCCGTCCACGCAGCGACGCGCCGGCGAATCGCTGCCGGATCGAGCTCGGTGGCGGCGGCCAGGGAATCCAGCGGGCCGGCGAGGTAGTCGTCCAGCTTCTCCGGCGGCCACCCCCGCATCAGGACGAAGCCGGCCGCGACCGCGTGGGCGGGGAGCCTCGCCCCGGTCCAATCCTGGACCTGCACCGCACCTGCACCTTGGACCTGGTCGACATAGAGCACGCGGGTCCCGTCCGTCACGGCGAGGCCCGCGTCCTCTCCGGTCTCGGCGACGAGCGCACGAAGATGCGGTCGGGCCAGATCCACGAGCGACGACGTGGCGCGAGGCGTGAGCACGGCGAGACCGGGTCCCAAGCGGTAGCGACTGTCGGGACCGACCCGCTCGACCATGCCCAGCCGCTCCAGCGTGGCGAGCAGTCGGGACACCGTGCTCTTGGCCAGGCCCGTAGCCCGCGCCAGCGCACTGATGCCCATGCTCTCGTCGGCGGCGGCGACGGCGTGGAGGATCCCAAAGGCGCGCTCGACGGCAACCACCGTGGGTGCTCCCGTATTGATTGACTGGCCGGTCATTACTCCTGTACGGTAGCCCGCGTTCCGCAGAACAGCACGTTCCGCACAGTAGAACGGAGTACCGGTGGCCGGAGTCGAGGCGCTGGGAGAGCGCACGCTGACCGTTGCGTGGGACGACGGATCGTCCGATGAGTTCCACTACCTGTGGCTGCGCGACAACTGCGCCTGTGCGGAGTGCCGGCACCCCGTGGCGTGGGAACGCCTGCTGGACAATGTGATGCTCGACCCCGGGGTCGTTCCTCGTGATGCCAGATTCGACGATGGGCTCGAGATCACCTGGGCCGACGGGCATCACACCTCGCTCAGCGCCGGCTGGCTGCGTGCCAATCGCTACGGCCGCGCCGGTAGGGACGAGCGCCGCGAGCAGCCTGTCTTGTGGACGGCGAGCATCGCCGAGGCGCCACCGACCATCCATCTCGGCGAGATCGATGCGGGCGATGCCGGACTGCGCCGGTGGCTCGAGCTGATTCGCGACTACGGGTTTGCGATCGTGAAGGGCGTGCCGACGCGAGTCGGTGCCGTCGTCGAGCTGGCCAACCGCATCGCCTTCATCCAGGAGACCCACTTCGGCCGTGAGTTCCAGGTGGTGTCGAAACCGGATCCGGAGAACCTCGCCTACACGGCGGTGAAGCTGACCGCCCACACCGACGTGGTCAACCGCCGCAACCTCCCCGGCCTCCAGTTCCTGCATTGCATCGAGTTCGAGGCCGAGGGCGGCGAGAGCATCCTGATCGACGGGTTCGAGGCGGCTCGCCGGCTGCGGGAGTGGCATCCCGAAATGCACGCCCTCCTGGCGACCGTGGAGGTGCCGTACGTCTTCGTCGACGCCCATCACGACGTCCGCAACCACCAGCGGATCCTCACCGTCGATCCCGACGGGCACCACACCGAGGTGCGGTTCCACAGCGCGTTGCTGGGGGCGATCGACCTCGATCCCGACCTCATCGAGCCGTTCTATGCGGCGTGGCGCACTTTCGGGCGGATCCTGCGGGATCCGGAGCTCGAGTACGTGTTCAAGATGGAGCCGGGAGACTGCCAGGTCTTCGACAACCGCCGCGTGCTCCATGCCCGCGCCGAGTTCGACCCGAGCACCGGTCCGCGGCATCTCCAAGGCACCTACGTCGAACGAGACGACTTCATCAGCCGGTTGCGCGTCCTCGAACGCGAAGGAGGGGAGTTCCGACACTCATGAGCAAGGTGATTCTGACGTGTGCGGTCACCGGGGCCTCGCACACGCCCACGATGAACAACCAGATCCCGATGACGGTGGAGGACCACGTCGACCAGTCGGTGGCGGCCCATGCCGCCGGGGCCGCGGTGATTCACATCCACGCCCGGGACCCCAACGACGGAAGGCCGACCGCAGACGTCGGCCTGTTCCGGGAATACTGCGCCGGGATCAAGGAGCAGTGCGATGCGGTGATCTCCATCACCACCGGCGGAGCGACCGGGCAGACGGTCGAGGAACGCCTCCGGGTGATCAAGGAGCTGAAGCCCGAACTGGCGACGTGCAACCTGGGGACGATGAACTACGGACTCTTCCAGATGATCCCGAAGTACGAGGGACGGTGGAAGTACGACTGGGAGGAGCCGTACCTGGAGAGCACCCGGCGCGAGCCCTTCGTGAGCCGGTTCTCCGACATCGAGTACATGCTGACCGAGCTGACCGAGGAGACCGGCTGTCGATTCGAGTTCGAGGCCTACGACATCGGCCACCTCTACACGCTGGCCTTCTTCGCCGACCAGGGGCTCGTGAAGCCGCCGATCTTCATGCAGTTCGTCATGGGGACCCTCGGCGGGATCGGGCCGGACGCGGAGAACATCGTGGCGATGAAGACGGTTGCAGACCGCTTGTTCGGGAGCGACATCCAGTGGTCCGTTCTCGGCAGCGGCAGGTTCCAGTTCGATCTGGTGACCGCCGGCGCCGTGCTGGGCGGCCACGTCCGGGTCGGTCTCGAAGACGGGATCTATCTGCGCAAGGGACGGCTCGCCGATTCCAACGAGGAGCAGGTGGCGAAGATGGTGAGGATCCTCGACGAGCTGTCCCGGGAGGTGGCCACCTCGGCCGAAGCCCGGGAGATCCTCGATCTGAAGGGCCTCGACCATGTCGCCTTCTGAGCCGGCAGCCAAGACCCACCGTGTACCGCTACTGGCCCTGGACGCGACGACCGCGAAAGGTCTCGGGACGCTCATCACCTCCATCGACGAGGCGGAGATCGAACAGCGCCGCTGGCCGCCGTCGGGCCGGCGTCCGGTGACCAGCGGCGGCTACGGCCACACCGTGGAAGGGCCCTTCGACGTCTACTGGCAGGGGGAGGTGATGTTCTCCCGCAACCACGCCGTCGGCCGCGCCGACGTGCTCGGATGGCGCGTCGATCCCGCGGAGGCGAGCGAGGAGCGCGCGGCCGTAGACCACACCCGGCGGCTGGTCGACGAGGTGAACTACCACGACCACGGCGGCCAGGCGTTCATCGCCCCGGGCGTCCCGACCGTGTTCCTGCTCGCCCCACCGGGAGACGACGTGACCCCCGACGACTTCGTCGCCCTGTACTCCGACGGAACCCACGGGGTGAACATGCATCCGGGGGTGTGGCACACGGCACCATTGCCGCTCGCCGCCCGGGCGACGTTCGCCAACAAGCAGGGATCGATCCACGCCACGGTTGCCCTGTGGGCGCGGGAGGAGTGGGACCTCCTGCTCGACGTGCCGCTGGTTCCCGCGTGACCACCGTCGTCGGTCTCGTCGGCACCGGCGTCATCGGGACGGGGTGGGCGGTGCGGGCACTCGCCCGGGGATACGAAGTCGTCGCCACCGATGTCGCCCCGGGCGCCGAAGAGCGCCTCCACACCGGTCTCGCGCGTGCCTGGCCCGCGGCGCGCAAGCTCGGCTTGTTCCCAGGGGCCGACCGCCACCGAGTTCGCTGGGCGGACTCTGTGGCGGAGGTGGCCGCGGCGAGCGACATCGTGCAGGAGAGCGTGCCCGAGGATCCCGACCTGAAGCGGCCGGTGCACCGCGAGATCGACCGGGCGGCGGCGCCGGGGGTGATCATCGCCTCCAGCTCCTCCGGCCTGCTCCCGTCGCAGATGCAGGAGGGATTGCGCCACCCGGAGCGGTTCGTCGTGGGCCATCCATTCAATCCGGTCTACCTGCTGCCGCTCGTCGAGGTCGTCGCCGGGGAGCAAACGAGCGCCGGGACCGTCGAGCGTGCGGTTGCGTTCTACGCGGATCTGGGCATGCATCCACTCCTGGTGCGGAACGAGATCGAGGGCTACCTCTCGGACCGCCTCCAGGAGGCGATGTGGCGCGAGATCCTCCACCTGGTCGGCGATGGCGTGGCCACCACCGAGGAGTTGGACGCGGCGATCACCTACGGCCCCGGGCTGCGGTGGGCCGGCATGGGCACCAACCTCACGTTCCATCTCGCCGGCGGTGCCGGGGGCATGCGCTACATGCTGGAGCACTTCGGCCCGGCGCTCGAGCTGCCGTGGACCCACCTGCAGGCCCCGCCGCTCACCGCGGAGCTGATCGACCGTATGGCGACCGGAGCCGAGGCCCAGGCCGCGGGAAGGACCATCGAGGACCTGGAACGCCTCCGTGATGACTACCTGGTCTCGGTGATGCGGGCCCTGCGGGCCCACGACGTGGCGGCCGGTCGTGTCATTGCCCGCCACGAGGGCCGGATCCACGGTCACGAAGCAGCCCGGTGGCGTTCCGACGCCGCGGTACCGACCCCCCTCGCCCTCTACTCGTGTGTCGTGGAGCCGGAATGGGTGGACTACAACGGCCACATGACCGAGAGCGCCTATCTCCTGGCGGCGGGATGGGCCTCCGACGCGCTCTTCCGGTACATCGGGATCGACGAGGACTACCGGGCTGGAGGTGCTTCCTTCTACACGGTCGAGACGCACCTCCGCTTCCTCGGCGAGGCCGGCGTCGATCAACCCGTCGACTTCGCCACCACGGTGCTCGGGGTCGACGCCAAGCGCCTCCACTTCGTCCACGACATGACCGACGGAGAGTCCGGCCGCCGGCTTGCCACCGTCGAACAGATGCTGGTCCACGTGGATACCGCGGCGGGTCGCGCCGCCCCGATCGGACCTGACGTCGCGGCGGCGCTTGCGGCCGTCGCCGAAGCCCACCGGAGCATCGAGCCCCCGATCCGGCCCGTCATGGAGGTTGTGTGATGGACTTCGCCCTCTCCGCCGAGCAGCGACTCATCGTCGACACGGCGCGCCGCTTCACCGAGCAGGAGCTCATGCCGCACGAAGAGGAGGTCGAGCGCACCGGCGAAGTCCCCCCCGACTTGGTCGAGCAGATCCGCACCCGATCGCTCGCCGCCGGAATCTACGCCGCCAACATGCCCGCCGCGTTCGGCGGGGGCGGTCTTGACACGCTCACGATGTCGCTGGTCGACCGGGAGCTGGGGGCGACGTCGTACGCCCTCCACTACATCGTCGCCAGGCCGTCGAGCATCCTCCAGGCGTGCACCGGGAACCAGATCGACGACTACCTGCTGCCTACCATCCGCGGCGAGCGGGTCGACTGCCTCGCCATGAGCGAGCCCGACGCCGGCTCCGACGTGCGCGGAATGAAGTGCACGGCCGTCCTCGACGGAGACGACTTCGTCATCAACGGCACGAAGCACTTCATCAGCCACGCCGACCTCGCCGACTACGTCATCCTGTTCGCCGCCACCGGCGAGGAGGAGACGGCGCGGGGACCCCGCAAGCGCATCACCGCGTTCCTGGTCGACTTCGCTGCGCGGGGCCTCACGGTGTCCAAGGGCTACGACAGCGTCAGCAACCGGGGCTACCACAACGCGATTCTCACGTTCGACGACTGCCGCGTCCCGTCGTCGGCGGTGTTGGGCGAGGTCCAC